>JAYTIO010000463.1:0-9427 GCA_043731805.1 Pedosphaera sp.
GCGGTGAGCGCGGGGAGGCTGACCTTGACGCCGGGGAGGTTGATGTGGCGGCGGCTGCCGAGCTTGCCGGGCGTGAGGACTTCGCACTCGACCTTGTTGCGGTGCTTGGTGAGCACCTTCATGTGGATGGCCCCGTTGTCGAACAGGACCACGTCGCCCACGCTGATGTCGCTGACGAAGTGCTCGTAGTTCACGTCCACGGAACACTCTTCCAAGCTCTTCTCGCCGCGCACGGTGAGCGTGAACTTCTGGCCGGGTTTGAGGTCGAGCGGCACGGGGAGGTCGCCGGTGCGGATGGCCGGCCCTTGCGTGTCCATGAGGATGCCGATGGAGCGCTTGCGGGCCTCGGCGGCGGTGCGGAGGTGCTTCACGGTCGCGCGCACCCAGTCGTGCGGGGCGTGCGACATGTTGAGCCGGGCGATGTTCATGCCGGCGTCCACGAGCTGGCCGATGATTTCCGGCGAACTCGTGGCAGGGCCGAGTGTGGCGATGATTTTGGTGCGGCGCATAAAGGGGGCGGGGGGGGAATCCCGCGACTGGCAACGGCCAGTCGCAACGTCGGCGACGGTAGTGCGTCGCGCTTGAATTGGAAGGGCCAAGTGAGGCTGGATGCCGCCCCGCCCCGCAACCGGTCACGGCACGACCTGGATGCGGTAGTAGAGGCTCCGGTTCGTGAACGCGCCGGAGTGGAGGAAGTTGATGATCCCTCCAGGCGGCGCGACGAGATTCGTCAGCACCAGCCAGTTCGTGGCGAGCAGGTTGGTCGAGTATTGCACCTGGTAGCGCTCGCCCGGCACCACATCAAGGTCGAAGCCGAAGTTGGTTCCGCTGGTGCGCAGGCCAGCGCCGGGCGGGCTGACAATCTGGATCGGGTTGCTGCCGAGGAGCACGCCGTTGGTGGGTTGGCGGGCCATGACCACGTAGCGGATGGAGGTCGCGCCGGGGTTCAGCACGCCGAAATACCAGTCGCCGGCGAGGCTGGGCAGGCCGGCGTTGGTGCGGACAGTGGCGACTTCGCCGGCGCGGCCCGCGCGGAAGTTGGCGGCGTCGTAGGCGGTGGCCAAGGGATAAGTGGTGCGGCGCACAATCAAGTCACCCGGCCCCGTGAGCGCATGGACCTCGAAGAGCAGCGCCCGAGGCGTGCCCGTCACCGGGAGGCGGAGGAGTGTGTTCGGTGCGTTGCCGGGGCTGGTGACGGCAGTGAAGGGTTGTCCATCCATCGCCGTGACGAGTTGATACGGCACGCCCGTGGCGGTGGTCGCCTTGAGGGTGAAGTTCACCGGGCCACCGCTCGCATTTTCCACGCTGGCAAACCAGGTGCCCGGCGTGAGGGCCGTGGCGGACGCACCGTTGGTCACGACGAAGACTTGTTCCGGGAGCACGCTGGGATTGACGCTCCGGTAGTCGAAGTCCGCCGGGGTGGGCAAGGACGCCGGGCCGTTGGAGCGCCGGACGTAGAGGTTCGCGTCGCCGGTCAGGTTGAACAACTCGAAGAGCACGGCCGAGGCGTTGGCCGGCACGTCGAAGCGATAGTGGCTCAAGGCCGGCGTGCGCGGGATGAAGTTGGTCACGCCCGTGCCGCTGGTGAGCGCGGGCACAACCGGTGCGGTCTCCGTGAACTGCACCTGCATGGCGAGGTTCACCTTGGCCACCGCGTTCAACGGCTCGACGGCGAGGTAGTATCTCCTGCCAGGCACCATCTGGCTCGTGGTCAGGACGAAGGAACCGCTGCTGCCGGTGAAGACCACCAGGTTCCCCGCCGCGCCGGGCACGGGGGCACCGAGCGCGTTGAAGGTCACGCGCACCGGGGCGCTGGCGTTGATGAAGTTCGTCACGGTGGTCGCGAGGGGCGGGACACTCACGGCGAAGTAGTTCGGCTGGGCCAGCAGCACAAAGGTGTTGTTCAGGTTGCCCACCACCGGCAGGGAGGTCGTGTTGCTGGCGGCGTAGGAGAAGTTCAGGTTCCACGAGAGCAACTGCGCCGCGCCGGCGGGACCGCCCACGCGGGTGTCCGTGATTTGCAGCCGCCACTGGTTCGACAGCGCCCCGGTCCCCCAAGTGGACTCGCCGACGAACACATCCAGTGACTCCTCCGCGAGGTAGAAGTTCTTGGCGCGGTAGCGGAACAGGCCGGCCTGCCGGTCGCTGGGGTTCCCGTCAGCCGGACCTTCGGTGGCGACATAAAGCTCCCCGCCGTCCGAGGCGATGGCCTTGCCAACGTTGATGCCAGCGTTCAGGTCGTTCGTGACGACGGACAAGACGGCCCCCGTCACTAGGTCCAACTCCAGCATCACCGCGTGGACGCTCGCGGCGTTGTTGCTCACGGTGCCGGAGGCGTAGGCGCGGTCCAGTGCGTCCACCGCCACCACGCCGCTGAGAGCGCTGGGCCGGCCAACGCCGAAGCTGTAGGTCACGCTGTTCAGCAGGGTGCCGTTCAAGTCCCAACGCTCGATGATGCTGTTGCTGTTGGCCACACCGGCTGCGCCGGGACCGTAGCTGGCTCCGACCGCAATGATGTTCGTGCCGGTGACGGCGATGCTGTTGTAATGCCCCCCGCTCGGGGAGCTGCGCACCCAGTTCAACGCGCCGTTGGTAGGGTTCAGCGACATGAGGAGCGGCAGGTTGTTGGTCGTGAGCGACGCCACGCTGACATTCGTGTAGCCCGCCGCGAACACGTTGGTGCCGTAGGCCACGGCGATGGCGTTGCCGGGCATATCCGGGGTGAGCGGAGCTTCGACATAGACGCGCGGGGAAACGAACGGCCCGGCATCCGCGAAAACGGGGACGGAGGGAATAACGCCACCGACCGGAGCCGGGAGCGCGATGGGAATGTTCCGCTTGGCCGGATTCGCGTTGAGCGGGTCGTGGATGGCGGCCACCGGCACGGCAGTGTAACCCTCGCCGCCAAAGTCGAGCGACAGGCTGGTGATGCCAGCGGTGCCGTTGGTCACGGCGTGAATGACCGCAGCGGCATTGAACCCGCGCGTCCAGATGGCCTGGCCGTTGGTGGCAAACTTGGTGGCGAAGATCCGGCTGTAAGTCGAAGCCGCCGCCAGCGAGTTCGTGCTGAACTGCGCCCCGCCCACGGCGTAGAAGAAGTTCGTCCCGTTCTCCAGGCTCGCCGTGACGCCAGCGAAGGTGTCGCGGCTGTCAGTGCCCGCGCCGCCAGCCAGCTCCAGGCCGAAAATAGAGTTGGTGATGCCGCGTGAGATGATGGTCGCCGGGTTGCCGACGGGCTGGGCATTCGTCGGCGGGCCGGTGAACGGGATGATGGTCACGAACGAGTTGGTGGGCGTGTGCGCCTGATAGGGGGCGAGCAGGCGCACGGTGTTGTTCGCCGAGTCTTCCGCGACGAAGAGCGCGCCGAGGGAATCGGCGACGAGGCTGCGCGGCGTATTGAAGCGGCCGGTGGTGCCAACATCGTTGTTCACGCTGCCCGAAGTGCCACCTAGTCCGGCGATGGTATGCACCAAGCCCAGCGGGGTGAGCTGCCGGATGATATGGCTGCCAGCGTCCGAGACGTAGAAGTTCCCATAGCCATCCCGCGCGATGCCGGAGGGTTGGTCGAACCGCGCGGCCGCGCCTTGGCCGTCGGTGGTGCCCGCCGTGCCCGTCAGCCCGGCCAGGACGCTGGCGGGACCTTGGAAGGCCACCACGCGGTGGTTGGCGGTGTCGGCCACGAAGAGGTTCGTGCCCACCACGAGCACTCCACGCGGGCCGTTGAGCGGCGCGACGGCCGCCGGGGTCGCCACCGTGGTCAAGGTGGTGCCACTGATGCGGCGGATGAGGTTGTTGCCAGTATCAGCGACGAAGACATCGCCATTGGTGGCCACGGTCAGGCCTTCCGGAGCGGAGAAACGGCCGTTGGCGAAGCCGCCCACGCCGCTGTCCTCGCTGCCAGCCGTGTTGAGCGCGTCGCCCCAGGTGAAGAGCAGGCCGCCGTTAGTGTCGTAGCGCTTGACCTTGTTGTTGCCCGTGTCGGCGACGTAGATGAAGCCGGTGTTGGTGTCC
Organism: Pedosphaera sp.; assembly: GCA_043731805.1. GTDB lineage: Bacteria > Verrucomicrobiota > Verrucomicrobiia > Limisphaerales > SXTU01 > SXTU01. Next base: position 4,012 of record JAYTIO010000463.1, read on the forward strand.
ACGGCGACGCCGCCCGGGCTGTTGAGGGTGGTGTCAATCACGGGTGTAATGGTGCCGAAGGGCACGACCGTTCCATTGGTGCCGGCTGCGTTGGGCACGGAGAACGGGTTGAGGATGGTCATCGCCTGGCCGAAGCGGATGATCCGATTGTTGCCCGAGTCCGCCACGTAGACGTTGCCCGTGCTGTCCAGGGCCACGCCGCGCGGGGCGGACAGGGTCGTCGGCCCCACCGGTGCGGGACTCGGCGGCCAGATCAGCGAACCGGAAATCCACGGCAGGAAGTTCGTGACGCCGTAGCTCACGCCGTTGCCGCGATACACCACCAGCGAGTTCGCCCAGGTCGAGCCGGCCGCCGCCGGCGTGGGGTTGGCGGTGATGCGCACGAAGCGCGAGGAGCCGTTGAAGGTGAGGTTGGTGGTGTAGTTCGTGGTGGAGGTGAAGTCCGCCAGCGTGAGACCCTGATATTGAACGACCATCCGGTCGGCAATGGCATCGGTGGCGGTGTAAGTGAACACGAGCGTGCCGGAGGTGCAGCCGAGATCGAGGTCGTAGGTCTGCGTCTGGTTGGTGCCGCTCCAGGTGTTCACCACCGGCGGAATCCAGGTGCGCGTCTGGCCCACGCTGGCGATGCCGGCCGTGGAGATCGCCACACCGTTGAAGTAGGTCTGTTCGAGGGGGCGGGTCGCTGGCACGAGGCTGGGGTCGGCTCCGCGATAGCCGTTGAAGGGACCGGTCCAGAAATTGGTGATGGCCCAGTTCGTCGTGCCGAGGTTGTTGGTGATCGGGATCTGGTAGCCGGCGAGGAAGGCGTCGTTGATGCCATTGCGGTCCACTTTGCCCGCCATGACCAGTTGCCGGCCCAGAATCGCGATCCCGCCGGGGGATTCCCGGGGCGAGGTGACCAGCGCGGAGTGGCCGAACGCCGTGTTGGTCATGTTCGTCAGCAGGCGCGGCGGCGAGATGACGGCGGAATACGGCGCGGGCACAAACTTCACCGGCAGCAGATAGTCGAAGTGGAGGAAGCCGAACGGGGCCGCGCCGTTGGTGTCCACCGAGGTGGTGAAGTTGGTATTCTCAGTGAAGTTGCCGAAGAAGTTCGCCGTGAGCAGGCCGTTGGTCCCGCCCCGGTTCTCCAGCAGCAGCGCCTTGGTGCCCGTCGGGCTGAAGAGCGACACGCGCAGGTCCGAGATGCGCGGGTGCTGGATGCTCATGCCCACCTCCACGCCCGCGATCACCCGGTTGTCCGGCACCGGGAAGAAGAAGTTCGTGGTGGAGCCATCCACGATGGGGGCCACGGCGTTGGTCCGGTAGAAGCTCACGTCCGACACGGAGAGGTCGTAGCTCAGGTTGTAGCGGATGGTGAGCGTGAGCAGACCGGAGGAGTTGTTGACGATGCGGGTGTTCCACCGGCCTGCCGTCAGCGGCGGCGAGGTGGTGGAGTTGATGCGCAGGTGCGCCGGGTTGAGCGGTGTGAACAGCGTGGTCGCATCAATATCCACCCGGCTGGCCACCCCCGGCCCGCCCCCGGCCGCCGGCACCCCGCCCATGGCAGCGTAAATCTCGACGCCCTGCCCCGGCCCGACCGGCCCCGGCGGCAGACCGCCGACGATGTCAATGTCGAGGTTGGTCGCGTAGACCGGCACGTCGAGGAAGTCCACGAAGGACTGGCCTTGTTGGAGGGTGACCGTGCGGAAGAGCACCCCGCGGTTGGTGCTCACCATGTTGGTGTAGGGCGTTACATACACCTGCGCGAAGTTCACCAGGCCGGTGGCGAACGGCGCGTTGTCGTAGATCTCCAGAATCCACAGGCCCACGGCGTCATCGCCCAGATAGTCCGTGACATCGCCGGGGCCGTCGGGCGGGTTGCGGAAGTCGTCGGCCACGAGATTGTTGGTGATCAGGCCGCCGCCAGCAGGGACCGCCCCCGGGGAGACGCTGTGGTTGTTCAGGGTGACGGTCCGCCCGTTGTGCGTGAGCGTGACCACCAGGTCCCCGAGATTTTCATGCGTGATGATGTTGGAAACGGTGACGCTGCTCATCAGCATGTTGGTCGTGCAGATGCCATAAAGCACCACGCCACCCGGAGCCTCGGGCGAACCGTCGAGGATGTCCGACGGGGCGGGGAAGAACGAGATGTTGAGTTTACCGTTCGTGCCGTTGGTGCTGTAGGGCTGCTGGGCGGCCGAGGCGAAGAAGCCGTAGGAGCCGCCCTGCTGGTCCTCGGACTTGATGCCCACGTAGAACTCCTCGCCGACGAAGGAGTCCGTCAGGCTGATCAGCTCGTAGCCGCCGCGATTCGTGGACCGCAGCGTGTTGGGATCACTGAGCACGTCATGGCGCAGGTTGGTAATGCCGCCGGCCCCGAGGCCACCCGGGTAGAACTTGCTGCTGCGGGTCATGTAGAGGTCAACGTCCGCCTCGTGGTTGCGCGCGCGGGCGAGGTTCGGCGGCAGGAAGGTCGCGAAGGTGACGTAGGGGCCGCCGTTCTGGATGGGCAGGTTGACGACGTTGGTGGTGATGTTGGTGACGCCGGCGACGATGTTCGTGACCATGTTTGTCGCGGTCGGGGAAAGGTAATTTTGGTTGGTGAAGGCGTAGAAGTTCCACTGGTTCGTTATGCCGTTGGTGTTCACGCTGCCAAGGCCGTTGAGGTCGCGGATTCCCGAGTTCGCCCCCACCCGCTCGTTGAGATAGGGGATGCCGTTGGTGACTTCTTTCACCGGGAGATTGGTGTAGGCGGCGAAGCCCGCCCCGGCGACCGGGTTGACGGTGACCGAGCGCAGGGGGTCGTCCGTGGAAATGACCAGTGCGTAGTCTTGGACGACGTTGTTGGTTTCGGCGGCGACGGCGTTGACGTTGACCTTCCGGCCGATGACATAGACGCGGAAGGTCGCGGCAGCCGCAGTGTTGGTCAGCGTGATGAACGTGTTCTCGACGTTGTTGACAGAGTCGCGCGCGCTCTGGCTGCCCGGAGCCGTGGGTTGGGAAAAGGTCGTGCCGGGAGCGAAGTTGTTACCCTCGTATTCGCTTCCGATCAGCACCCCGGCAGGAGGGATATTCGTGACGTAGAGGTCGAGGTCATTGACCAGCTTCGTGGAGGAGATCGGGTTGCCCGGCGGATCGGTCCAAGCTAGCGTGATCTTCAGCAAGTTCGTCACGGAAGTGGCGCTGCGTGGCACCGACACATTGAACGCATGATACTGGCCGGAGGCCAGCCGGTTGGTGATGTAGGAGCTTTCCTCGATGGCCACGATGCGGGCCGTGGCACCGACCGGCCCCGTGTTCGTGAGGAAGCGGAAGGCAACAGCGGTCGGCAGCGTGTTGCTCAGGGACGGCATCCCCCAGCCCTGATGGCTGACGAGGTTGTTGACCGACATATCATAGACGGGCGAGGCAGTCCGGGCGCGGTTGATGAGCAACGCCTTGTTGAACGCCGGCTTGTTCGTGCGTGCGTAGTTCACCGTGAAGAACTCCTGCATCAAGGCCAGCAGGCCAGACACCTTCGCCGCCGCCACGCTCGTGCCGGACTCGTAGCGGAAACCGTAGCTAGGCGCGGGCGAACAACCGAGCTGGCTGTCAGCGTCAGTGACGTTCGTGAACGTGGCCGAGCGCAGGGAGACATCATAGCCGCCGGGCGCGACGAGGTCGGGTTTGAGCCGGCCAGAAGGTCCTTCGAGACCCACGCCCACGTTGCCCCGGCTGGAGGTGTCCAACACCTGGCTGTCGCTGTCCGAGCGGGCGGCGGAGAGCGGGTCGTTGGTGCTGCTCACGAGCCGGAACTGCTCGGTTGCGCCCACGGTGATGACGTTCTTCGCAGTGGCCGGCGAGAGGATGGAGTCAGCGGCCCCGCCCAGCCCGCCACTGTTGCCGCTGCCGATGTTGCCGGCGGCGAAGACGTGGGTCATCGGCTGATCGTTGGTTCGGGCGGGATTCGAGTCACGGACCGCCTCATCATAAATCGCCGAATAGATGTCGTAGGCGGGCGTGGGGTAGCCCCAACTGTTGTTGACGATGAAGATGTTCGTCGCGGTGGACGCGTTCGTGATGAGGAACTCGTGGCCGAGGTTCGTGAAGCCGCCCGTGTAGAGCGAGAGCGGGTAGATCACCGCGCCCGGAGCGATGCCGCGATAGCTGGCCCCGGCAATGGAGCCGTTCGTGGCGTTGGGAACCGGACTGTCCAGCGCAGCAATGACGCCCGCCATGAACGTCTCGTGGCCGTTGGTGTCACCGAGCGGACTGGCGGCGTCCAGGTAAGTCCGGCCCGCGAGCTGCGGATGGCCGGTGTCCACCCCGGAACCGACCACGGCGACGTAGGTGTTGTTGCCCCGCAGACTCAGCCAGTTGCCAGCGGGAGCAAGGTCAGTCGTGTTCGTGGACACGTCCAGCCGCACGCGCGAGAGGTCGTTCAGCATCACGGGCGACTGGTAGGCCTCGATGTTTTGCACGGCGGACATCTGCGCCAAAGCCACGAGGCTGTCCGCCGGCGGCGCGATCGTGACGACGTGGCCGAAGGGGAACCGCTGCTCGCCCTTCAGCTCCGCGCCGAGCGCCCGGAGTTCGGCCAGCGCCTTTTCCTGCGTGCCGGTGAAGAGCACGAGGTTCAGCCACCGCCCCGCCGGCAACGCCTCTTGGCGGACGGCGAGCGGGAGGAGCTGCATGTCCAGTTTGTAGTAAGGCTCGAAGGGCAGGACGCTCTGGACGCGCGACGAGCTGCGGAGCTGCTGCGCGAGGGCTGCGCTGCCGCGCACGAGGTAGGCGTTGTTCGGCACGTAGCTGACCAGTTCCGCCCCGGCCCCGAGCAGCACGGCGCGGAATTTCGCATCCACCGTCCCGCGCGCCTGCACGACGTAGCTGCCCGGCTCGCCCTGCGCGCGGAGGTGAGCCGGGATGTTCAGGTTCGCCGGCTCCAGCGTCTCGACGAGCGCGTTGCGCAGCAGCACGGCGGTCTCGCTGGCGAAGAGCTCGGCCAGCGGCTTCTGCGAGTTGCGGAGGCGGAAGGGGAACTGCGGGTCGCTGCTGAGGGAGAGGAGTTCCGGGGGCTTGGGGGAAGTGTCCTTTGCAGTCCGCGACGTGGGCTGGCCGGTGAGCACGGAGGGCAGGCGGAGGAAGCGTTCCCAGACCGTCAGCTGGGCGGGCGCGTTGGTCGCGGCGGGTGCGGGCTGCACGCGAAGCCGCCGCTGCTCGCCCCACTGCCAGAAGCAGCCGGCGGCCACCAAGAGTAACAAACTGAGCAGGAACCAGGATCGGCTTTTCATACGCATCTCCGCGAGGTTGTCGTGAACTTACCGTCGGCGAAGGAGGCGGGGCAATACGGGCTATTGCTGAACGGGGGCGGGTGGCTGGCGCGCGCGCCGTCTGGTGAAAGCCATTGGCCTGCCACCCTAATGCCACGTTCCGCGCCTTCTCCTCTCACCGG
>JAYTIO010000464.1:0-1634 GCA_043731805.1 Pedosphaera sp.
GGGGGTCTATCTGGCGAGGGGAAAGCGGGCTGGCCGAACGGACGAACGCGCGGCAGGGCGTCCCTACCGACCAGACCGAGCCGGCAAAGGCCGAAGGCCAGAGTGCGCAGTTGAATTGGGAAGCCCCACTGCTCATAGGATTACGGTCGAGAGGAGAGGGGGTCGCTCAACGGAAGTCAAACGCGGATTTTGCCAGATTTTGCCGCCCCGTGCCGCCGCGAATAACCCCTCACCCCGGCCCTCTCCCCTCATCCGATGAAGGGAGAGGGAGAAGGGCGGCGTCAGGCGCGCGCGCCATTCAGCGTGCTTCGTCGGGCCCACGCATCGGCTTCGAGGATTTGCTCCAGCGTGGGCTGCTCGATGACGTTATGCGCTTCCATCGCGCGGGCGACGGCGGTGGAGATGTCGGTGAACTTGATCTGGCGGTTGCAGAAGGCTTCCACGGCGACTTCGTTCGCGGCGTTGAGCACGGCGGGGAGGGTGCCGCCGATTTCACCGGCGCGGCGCGCGAGGTTGAGTGAAGGGAAGCGGTCGGTGTCCGGCTCCTCGAAGGTGAGGGTGCCGAGCTTGGCGAAGTTCGTCTGCACGCGGTCGCTGCCCACGCGCTCGGGATAGGTGAGGGCGTATTGGATGGGCAGGCACATGTCGGGCGTGCTGAGTTGCGCGATGATGGAGCCGTCCACGAACTCGACCATCGAATGCACGATGCTTTGCGGATGCACGACGACTTTCACGCGGTCCATGCCAATGTCGAAGAGCCAGCGGGCCTCGATCATTTCCAGGCCTTTGTTGAAGAGGGTGGCGGAATCAATCGTGATCTTGCGGCCCATGACCCAGCTCGGGTGCTTCAGCGCGCGCTCGACGGTGATGTCGGCGAAGGACTCTTTCGGGTGGAGGGCCTTGTCGCGGAAGGGGCCGCCGCTGGCGGTGAGCCAGAGGTTGCGGACAGAGGCGGGTGGCTTGTCATCGAGGCACTGGAAGATGGCGGAGTGCTCGCTGTCCACGGCGAGCACGCGGACGCCGTGTTTGCGGGCCTCGTTCATCACGATTTCGCCGGCCATGACGAGGATTTCCTTCGAGGCGACGGCGATGTCCTTGCCCGCGCGGATGGCGGCGAGGGCGGGTTGCAAACCGGCGGTGCCCACGATGGCGATGAGGACGATGTCGGCCTCGGGCATCGTGGCGAGCTTGAGGAGGCCGTCGTTGCCGGCGTGGACTTGGACCTTGGTGCCGAGCGCGGACTGGAGTTCGTTTGCCTTGGCCGGGTCGGTGATGGAGATGGCGGCGGGCTGATACTTGAGGGTTTGGGCGAGGAGCAGCTCGGCGTTGCCGCCCGCCGCGAGGCCGAGAATGCGCAGGCGGTCGGGCAGGTCATCGGCGACCTTGAGCGTGCTGGTGCCGATGGAGCCGGTGCTGCCGAGGAGGACGACGTTTTTCATTTTGGCCACAGATGCAGGAAAAGCAGATTTATAAGGAGGGCAGGAAAGCAGGAAGTGAAGTCCAACGTCCGTTTTCCCCTCCTGCTTTCCTGCCCTCCTTATAAAGTTCCTTGTCTGTGTTCATCGGTGGCCAAAGTCAGCGGGTGAGGACATGCCGGAGGTAGAGATACATCAGCGGCGCATTGAACAGCAGGC
>JAYTIO010000465.1:0-11945 GCA_043731805.1 Pedosphaera sp.
GGCGACCGCGCTCGCGGCGGAGTTCGCTGATCGTTGGCGGCTGCCGTATCAGCCGCAGCCGCTCTCTGCCACCGTGCGGCGGCATCTGCGGATGCGTGAACGTTTGAGGGACCGGTTGCGCTACTGCTTCTGGCTGGCGATCACGCCCACGCCGCAGGACTGGCTGGAACACCCGTTTCCACCGGGCCTGCATTGGGCGCATTACTTCCTGCGTCCGTGGCGGCTGGGGTGCAAATACGCGCGCGGCGAGCGCACCACTTGAACCCGGAGCGCGGACGCCCACGTCCGCACCAAGCAAACAGCGGGCGCACGTTTATGCGGACGTGGGCGTCCGCGCTCCAAGACAGCGGTGCTAGGCAGCCGCGACGGCGAAGGTTTGCGTGGGCTTCTGGAGCCAGAACTGGAACATACGCAAGGAACCCACGTAGGCGCGTTCCCAGATGCGCCATTGCGCGAACGTCTCGATGGCACTCCCGTCAGATTGCTTCATCCCCGCCCGTTCCTTCAGCGCACGCGGTAGGTTGACCCCCAACAGTTCCAGACCGAGACCACGGGCGATGCCTTCGATCTCGTCCACCGTGTATTGATGTTCCTGCACATGAAAGAGGAGGTCGCGCACCATGCTGAGGCTGAAGAAGTCGTTGGCTCGCACCAACAGCGGCAGCAGGGATGCCCCTTCGCGCTCGTCGAGCAAACGCGCGCGAAAGCGACGCACCTCGGCAGGGGTCGTGCCGATGCCTTCCCGTTGGATGCAGGCGCGGAGGTGGCTGACCAGCAGGCGGGCGACCTTGCTGTAAACGGCGATTTTCAGCGTGCCGCCGGGATGGAGACAACCGGCCAGCACGGACCAAGCTGCGGCATGGTCGCGGATGTGGTGCAGCACGCCCGCGCACTCGATGTGGTGGAACTTCCGGCCCAGCTTCGGCAACGCCAGCAGATCGCCCTGGAGGAAGGTGACGTTGCGGACCCCGTGGTGCTCCGTCATGCGCATGGCATAGGCCAACGAGGCGGAGCTGAGGTCCATCGCCAGCACCTCGGCTTCGGGGTTGCCCAGGGCCACCTGCAACGAGTGCTGGCCCGTTCCACACCCCGCGACGAGCACTTGCAAGGGTTGGCCGCGAAATCCCGGCGGCCAGGCAAAGCCGGGGCGGATGCGCTGAATGCCTGCCTCCACGGACTGTGGCGCCTTGGTGAACCGCAGCCAGCGAGGGTAGGGGCTTTCTTCATACTGAGCGCGGACCGAACGGGACACTGCGTTCTCAATTCCCGCCAGGGCCGGCACGGTTGCGCGCAACTCCGCCTCGCGTCTGGGCTCGAGAAGAGTGCGAGTGATCAGTGAGTGCAGGTCATTGGCAAACAGCGACAGCGGGAGAGCCGCCAGCCTGCCGGCCTCGGGATGAGCGGCGAGCGGACGGTAAAGCGAGTAGAGCAGCAGCGGCAGTTCAGCGGCCCCGACATCCCCGGCCCGCAGGCCACGCCCAAGCTCCTCACCAAGGGCCGTGACCGCCGGCGCTTCGTCGTCGGTGACCGCCCAGACGAACTCGTTGTTGAAGCCTTGTTGCGCCAGGGCGACCAGGAGCGGGCGCAACTCCGGGCCGAGCGGCTCCGCCTGCGAATGCCGGACGAGCAGCCAGCGCCGCGCGCCGGTCAAGAAGCGCTCCAAAAACAGGTTCGTGTTGAACCCTTCCGTGAGCACCAGACCGCACAAGGAGTCCGCCGCGAGTGCCGACAGCCGTTCGAGGTTCACCGGCGCAAGCCGCCCCGCCAGCTCATGCCTGGCACATACCTGTGCGGCAGCCAGAGACCAGAGGTCGTTTGAAAAGCCGCCGCCCCGCTGTAACACCGCCGTCAACGCCGCGTGGCACTCAGGCCGGAAATCCTGGAAATACTTGGCGAGTTCCGGGTCTCGGTGCTGGAGGCGCTTCTGAAGCGCGGCCAGCGCCAAAGGGGCATCCGGCTTGCGGTTGAGAGCCTCAAAAATCTCAGCGAGTTCCATGCGTGGAGTTTCTTGGCGTGAGTTCGCTCGGCAGTTTCTGGCAGGCCATGCCCGACTCGTGAGAACGGCGGTTGAGCGTCAGCAACCCGACCGGCTTGACCGCCGGAACCGACCCGAGCAAAACCACCGACCGCGCACCGCACCGGTCGGCGGGATCAAGAAAGCTGAGTATCAAGGTGGATGACATGGTGGCATTGGCCGACGCCGGGAGTTTGTGACTGATGCACACCCGAGAAAAGAAAAAGCGCACCGGGAGGGTGCGCTGGAGCGGCGGCCATGGTAGCTGGCGTCAGCCGGCGTTTACTTTGGACTCTTGTTCCATCCACTTCGCCTCCATCAGCCGCAGTGAAAGCAGCGTCTCCGCCAGCGTGCGTTGCAGGGCGTAATACCAGCCGGGCCAACCATCCAGTATTACGCCGCGGACCAGCAGCGTGTAGAGGAGCACGACCGGCGGCCCCAGCACGATGGTCGCACGAATGCGGTCGTTGAAGCCGAGCGCCGCGCGCGGGGTGGCGGCGAGTTTCGCGGCTTCGAGCTTGGCGTAGCGATCCTGCGACCAGACCCAATGCGTCAGCGACTTGCGGTCATCGTGCAGGATGCGGGTGCGGAGCGAGGCGGTGGGACCATCGGCACGGAGCAGTTGGGTGTGGCCGTCCTGCACATACTGACAAACGGCGCGGCGGAAGAGGGCGAGTCGCGGCGGGTAGAGCGTGCCGCGCAACGGGCGACCGAGAATGCAGTAGCGGAAAGACACCGCGTAAGCCGCCAGCTCCGGCGCCGGCGCGAGGGCGTTGACTTCGGCTTCAAAGTCCTCGGCCATGAGATAGTCCGCATCCAGCGAGAGCACCCAGTCGGACTTCACTTGAGCGAGGCCGAAGCCCCACTGGGCGGTGTGGTTGTCGAAGTGCCGCTCCAGGAAGCGCACGTTGGAAAAGCCCATCGCGATTTCCTTCGTGCGGTCCGTGCTCAGACTGTCCACGACCACGATGTCCCGCGCCCAGCCCAGCCGTGCGAGGCAGCGCCCGAGGTTGGCTTCCTCGTTGTAGGTCAGGATGACCGGGGTGACTTGATCAAGCATACGCTGCCCTCACTCGCGGTAAACCTCGTCCGCGAGCAGGGTCAACCGCTCGTAGAAGGGGCGCAACGCCGGGAGCGAAAATTCCGCGAGCGCGGTGGCGTCGCCCGTGCCCGTGAAGGCGCCGAGCAGCAGGTCGTGGCTATGGTCCTGCGTGCGCAGCCGGAGTTTCTCGATCACCTTGCCCGCCGTGGCAACCATGCCACCCGCGAACAACCGCAGGTCGTCCGGCGGGTTCTGGCCGCCGAGCAAGGGCTGAAACACATCAGGGTAGAACCTCAACTCCACCGCGTAATGGTCGAAAACATAGCGCAGGCTGCACTGTCGCTGGTGCGCCCCTTGGCGGATGAAGAGGCTGCAATCGCCCGTCGGGAAAGTCACTTCCGCCGCCAGGCGGGCCAGTTCGCCACGCGCGTTGCGCGCCCGCTCACAGTGCCGGATCGTCATCGGCCCGTCGAAGAGGAGCCACGCCAGATCGAGAAAATGAATGGCGTAGTCGGTCAGGAGGATGCGGTTGCGCCATTCCTCGCGCAGCCAAGCGGCGCGTTCGTGATACGGCGAGGGCGTGTCGAAGTGCAGGGTGACCCGCCGCAGCGCCCCCGGCGGCCGTTCGGCCAGGAAGCGGCGGAAGGCCAGCACGTTGGGCTTGAGCCGGTAGTTGTGGACCACGAAGACGCGGCGTCCGGCCAGCAAAGTCTGGTGCGCGTCGAGCATGGCGCGGGACACGGCGAAAGGCTTCTCCACCAGCACGTCCGCCGCCGTGGCGGGCAGGCTGCGGTAAATCCCTTCGCGGACCAACCACGGGGCCGTGACCACGACATGAGTCGTGTCCGCCGCCAGGCCAGGCTGCGGCGCCAGCGCAACGGGGGCGGCAGGCGGCGCGGTCAGCGCGGGATCGGTCCACGAAACGCGGCCGGTGAAGCCATTGCGAGCCAGCCCCGGCAGGTGTTTCTGCTGCACGATGCGGCCCAGCCCAACGTAATGAAGTTTTTGTGCGCGGGCGGGGAGCACGGCCCCGGCGACCGGGGCCGGCCACCTCGGTGAGGCTCCTGTCTCCGCCACCTCCCGCAGCGCGGCCGGCCAGTCGAACCGGAAGTCCAGGCCGAGTCGGCGGTTCGTTTGCGTGCAGTCGTAGTGGCGGACATTGAGGTTGTGCTCGAAGAGCTTCACCAGCCGGGCCGTCCGGCGCTTGATCAAGGTGAGCGCGACCGAGCCGCCGGCAAGCCCGACGCGCCAGAGCCAGGTGGGAAAGTGAAGCGGACGCCAGCCCCGGCCCAGTTCGCGGCAGTGGACGGCGAGATACTCCGCCCGCGTCGGCGCGTCGGGGGACACCAGCATGAACCGCTCGCCGGGTTGCGCATCCACCAGCTCGACGAGCCTACAGACGGCCTCGTGGACGTGCTCGCGGGCGACCAGCGGGATGATGGAATGCCGGTTGCCCAAGCCCATCAAGTGTCCGGTGGGTAATAGTCGGGCAATGCCCGGGAGCGAATCCGCGAGTCCCGGCCCAAGGATAAAGCCGGGGCGAACGACCAGCAGCAGGCGGTCCCGCACGGCTTCCTCGAAGCGGCGTTCAACAGCGACCTTCACTTTCGAGTATTCGCCCTTCCATCGGTGCGCCACGGCGGGGGTGGCCTCGTTTACCGTGCCCGACACGGCGGGCAGCACGCTGATGGAGGAGACATGAATCACGCGGCTCACTTCACGGGCGCGCGCGGTGGCAATGACCTGGTCCGCGAGGGCAAGGTTCTCCTCAATGCCGCCAAATTTGGCGATGGCGTAGTTGATGAGCAAATCACAACAGCCGACGGGGTCCGTGGTTTCCGCCAGCCGCGCGTAAGGCCCGTGCAGGTCGCGTGGGCCGGAAGCAGCGACGCGCGAGCGGTTGAACGTCCAGACCTCATGGCCCGCGCGGTTCAGCCGCTCAACCAAGCCGTGCGCGGCAAAGCTCGAGGTGCCGAGGATGAGAATCTTCATCGTGCTCAATGGGTGGCAGTCCGGCGCTCAATGGCATCTTGGTAACGACCAGCCAGCGCACGCGCGGCGGCATCCCAGGTGAAGTTTTCGGCCACCACGCTGCGGGCACGGCGGGTGATGTCAGCGCGTTCAGCGGGATTGGCCAGGAGTTGATCCATCGCATCGGCCACTGCTTGCGCCCCGAGCGAAGCCACCAGCCCAAGCCGGTGGCGACGGATTTCCTCAGCGAGGGCGACTTCCGTGGAAACGACCACGGGCAGTCCACAGGCCAGCGCTTCGACCACCACGATGCCAAAGTTTTCCGAGTGGGAAGGCAGGACGAACAAATCGCCGCCTTGCAGCAGGCGCCACTTGGGATGGCCGGTTACAAAACCAGTCCAATGGACTCGCGCCGCCAGCCCGAGGCGTTCCACCACCGCGTGGAGGGAAGCAACATAGAAGTCTTCGCCCGTGCCAGCCACGACCAGGTCGAAGTCCTTGCGCTGTTGGCGGGCCATTGCCTCGAACAAGATTTCCAACCCCTTCTTCGGGTGCAGGCGAGAGAGGAAGATCGCCAGCATTCGGTCGGCGGGCACGCGCAGTTCGCGCCGCAAGGTCTCCCGTGCGTCGGGAATAAACGGCGGCAGATCGAGTCCGTGGGGTTGCACCAGCACGGGACAGCGGAAGCCATTGCGCATGGTCTCCTCGGCTTCCATCGCCGAGGTGACGTGGAGGAAGGCCGCGCCGTTGATGTTGCGGCGTGTGACGAGTGCCAGTTGCAGCCGCTTGATCCAGCCACGCTGGCGAAGCGACCAGTCGCACAACTGGCCGAGGGGCCGCACGGCATAGGGCACGCGCTGCCGACGCGCGGCGCCCATGGCGATATTGGCTGGATGGGAGAACACCGTGTGGATGTGCGCGAAGTCGAACTCGCGCAGATGTTGTCGGCACCATGCTGAAAAGCCCGGCGTGAAGGTGAACCCTATGAGCGTGTGCTGGCGGCTGGTTATACGCGGAAGGAAGAACGCGGGCACTCCTTCATGCTCCGTCCACTCGTTCAACGGCACGGCCAGCCGCCCGCCCAAGTCGTCGTCGCTGCTCAACAACCGGGAGTCCACCCCGACGCGCCGCAGCGCCCGGACCATGCCCAAGGCCGCTTCGGTCGGGCCGCCATGACGAGGGGCCAAGGAGGCCATCACGTGGAGAACCTTCACGGCCTGTCTGCCTTGTGGCGGAACTGATTCACAGGTTCGCGTAGTCGAGTTCCAGCGGCAGGTCTGCTGGCAGTTTCGCGGCGACGATGAAATGCACGTCGTATTGATCCGTCATCCGGTCTAGCACGGCACGATCGAGTCGCAAGTGCTGCCGGGGATGCCAGCTAGGCGGCACGCGACCGGCCACAGAGTAGCCGTGGTCGAAAAGGAATTCGAGGCACTGCTTGGAAACCTCCAGCCCATGCGTTTCGATGATCAAACGTGGACTGGCCCGACGGAAGAACTCGCGCCCACCGTCCAGCAGCATCCGCTCGGCTCCCTCGACATCAATTTTCAGCACGTCCGGCGGGGGAAGTTCTCCCGCCTTCAAAATCGAGTCGATCGTCCGGCTCATCACTTTCTCGACCTTCGGTGGCAGGCCCAGTGCCGCGCGGGCCCGGCACGCTTTCCCCTCATACACGACATTTACTGCGCCGGACGCGCTTTGTATGTCGTCCACTTGAAACTCCACCTCGCCATCCACGTTCGAGAGCGCCCAAGGAACGACCGTGACCTGCCCGATCACTTTACCCAGCGCCAGATTGTGGCGCAGCTCAGGCAGATTCTCAGCCATTGGCTCAAAGGCGCAGACGTGCCGGGCTTTGAGGTGGGTCACCAGCCAGCGGGCGTAGATACCCAAGTTGGCGCCCACATCCCAAACGGTGTCCGTCGGGCGCACGAAAGCGCGCAGGGTCGCCAGCGGATACAACTCGAGTTCGAGCGGCGGACGCAGCCAGAGCGAGCGATTGCGGCGCAGCCGGATACGGACCTTCCCAATCTGCGGAATGGTGATGTATGTGTGCCAGTCTGGAACACATGCCAAGGTGAAGCGAGCAAGCGCGGGGTGCCGACGAACCACATTGGCCACCGGGCGAAGGACACGGGAAACAACGCTCATAGATTACGGTGTGACTTTGATGCGGAGGGCCTGCGCGTTGGCCTGTTCAGAACAGTGTGTAGATGAACGGGGCCGCCGCCGTGCCGCCCAGAATGAGCAGCGCGCCGATGGCGAGGAACGCCAGCAGCAACGGGATCATCCAGAACTTCTTGTTCTCGCCGAGAAAGGCGATGAACTCCTTCACGATGCCGGCCTGCGTCAGCTGGTTGGCCTTCTCAAACTCGTTGGGATTCTGGTCACTCATAAAAATCAAAACTGGCTGAAGTAGCGCTTCGGGTTGGACGGGGGTGCCGCAGCGAGCCAGTAAGTTTTCGCCTGCGGGTCGGGCGTCTTGCGAATGGGCTGGCTGCCAAAGAGCCGTTTCACCAGGCCGATGCCCGTCACCAGCACGTAGAAAATCAGCGCCAGCACGACGTTGCCGACTACCAGGCCGATGCAGCAGGCCAGCGCATACCAGACGACGTAAAAGGGTTTGGCAACTGCGGGCATCGCGTAAAACAACACGCCCGCCGCCGCGCCAATGCCGCCGAGCTTAAGCGAGGGATCGAAGTTCCAGCCCTTGCCAGTGAGATAACCAGCGAACAACAGGACAAGCGCGAGGCAGGGGAAACCAACGACGAGGCTCTTGGCGAACGTGCGGCGCGCCGCCGTGTCCGGGTTCCAGTTGACCTCTTTGAAGGGATTGAGCATGAGATAGGGCACGATGGCTGTCAGGGCTGGGAGCGTCAGGCGATTACAGCTAGGTAGGTGGAGCTAGGGAAGTCACCTGGACCGATGGCTAGTCCCGCAGAATGTGGAGCTGGCTTATAGCGCGGCAGCAAGCCAGCCAATTCCTGCGCTGCCATGTGATGCAGGAAAGAAAACGATGCTTGCACGGAAAAGCGATGGTTGTGAGCCAAGAAGGCGTGCAGCAAAACAGATTCGTGCTGAAAGAACAACGTCCCCGTCAGAATGTGCCGGTCGTAATCGTAGGGGAATAAGATGTCATGAAAGTGAACCCGTGCTCCCGGTTTTAGCCGTGGAAGCAGTTCGAGGATGATTCGACTGACTTCACCGGCCGGCCCTAAAGCATGGGACGAATCCACAAACAGGAAGGCCCTGCCCCCAGCGCCTCGATGGTGGCAAACTCCATTTCCTGAGCCTTCTTCTGAATCAGGCGGATCACGCCCTGCTGCGCCAAATCCTTTAAGAATGGCGAGGGGTAAGGCTCCACACAGGTGATTGTTGGATGATAGCCGGCGTGCGCAGCCGCTGCGACGCAAATGGCCGTCGAAACACCGCAGCCGATCTGAAAAATCTCCGGCGGGCGCTGCGAGGCCACGAAGGCGAACAAAAAATCCCCCTCCACTGAACCATAACCCGGCTCGCCGTTGGCCACGCACGCGGACTGGTGAACATTCGTGCCGCGTAGGTAGTTTTTGAGTTCAGCAGGCAGGCAGGTCCGAACAAAGTTCAACTGACTTTCTACAGCCATTCCGGACACGCCCTTCATCGTGAATGGCTGCCGCCAAGCCGTCTCCGTTTGCAGGCTTCGGAGGTCGGGAATCTCAGAATAAAAATGGCGCGGGAGAATGTCCACGCCGACTCGTTGACCGAGCACGAAGGTCTTTCGTAACGCAGCTTTGAGAAGGTTTTTGAGCGCACGCATGACTTGTCAGAACTGCCGATTAATCCAGCTTGAAGCTCTCGATGTATTGCTTCCGCGCCGACTCATCCTGCTGCGGCTGCTCAGTGCGGCGGAGCACGCAGTTCTCCAGCACGAGCACGTCCATGTCCGAAGCCATGAAGCAGCGGTAAGCATCCTGCGGCGTGCAGACAATCGGCTCGCCCCGAATGTTGAAACTGGTGTTGATGATCACGCCACAGCCGGTCTGGTGCTTAAACTCGCGCATGAGCCGGTAGAAGCGCCCGTGCCGCTCTTCGTCCAAGGTCTGGAGCCGCGCGCTCATGTCCACGTGCGTGATGGCCGGAAGCGTGGAGCGCGGAACGTTCACGCGCTTCCGCAGGTCGGGGTCCTTCATCAACTGCACCTGCTCCGGCGTGAGCGGCAGCCACTGGTCCTTTTTCACGTCGGCCACCATCAGCATGTAGGGCGACTCGCGGTCGTGGTCGAAATACTTCTGCACGTCCTCGATCAGCACGCAGGGGGCGAAGGGACGGAAGCTCTCGCGGAACTTGATGCGCAGGTTCATCTGCGACTGCATCGCCGGGCTGCGCGGGTCGCCGATGATGCTCCGGGCACCGAGCGCACGCGGGCCAAACTCCATGCGTCCACTGAACCAGCCGATGACTTTCTCCGAGGCCATCTCCTTGGCGACGGCTTCGAGTAAGACGGGTTCCTGCTCGTAAAACGTGTAGCGCACCTGCTTGCTGTCGAGGAAGGCGCGGATTTCCTCGTTCGAATACTTGGGGCCGAGCAGTGAGCCTTTGAGCGAGTCGCGACCCGTCCGGTAGCCGCCGAGGCCAGGAGGCGGATTGGTTGCGGCATCGACGGGAGCACCGGAGTTCCGCCTCCTCACCTCGGCGGCTACGTGCGTGCGCGGCTGGTCGAGAAGCTGGTGATGCACGAAGAGCGCGGCGCCTAGCGCACCACCGGCGTCGCCGGACGCGGGCGTGGCGAAGACATCATCGAAGATTCCGGCGCGGAGCAGCTTGCCGTTGGCCACGCAGTTGAGCGCGACTCCTCCCGCAAGACAGAGGTTTTTGCTGCCGGTGAGTTCCTTCGCGTGCCGGGCCATGCGCAGGACGACCTCCTCCGTGAGTTTCTGAATCGAGGCGGCGATGTCCATCTCGCGCTGGGTGATGGCGCTCTCGGGGTTGCGGGCCGGGCCGCCGAAGAGCGACGCGAACTTGGCGTTCGTCATCGTGAGACCCTGGCAGTAGTTGAAGTAGCTCATGTCCATCGCCAGCGAGCCGTCGGGCTTCACGTCCACGAGGTGCTTAAGAATTGTGTCCACGTAGCGCGGCTCGCCGTAGGGCGCGAGGCCCATGAGCTTGTATTCGCCGGAGTTGACCGTAAAGCCGCAGAAGTAGGTGATGGCGCTGTAGAGCAGGCCGAGTGAGTGCGGGAAATGGAGCGTCTTGAGAAGCTTGATCTTGTTCCCCTGGCCGTGGCCGATGGTGGCGGTGTCCCACTCGCCGACGCCGTCGAGCGTCAGGATGGCCGCCTCGTCGTAGCGCGACGGGAAGAACGTGCTGGCCGCGTGCGACTCGTGGTGGCCGGTGAAGGCGATGCGCCGGTTGTAACGGCCACCTAGCGCCTTCCGAATCTCGCGCGGCAGGTGCAGCTTGGTCTTGAGCCACAGCGGCATCGCCATGCGGAAAGACTGAAAACCCTTCGGTGCGAAGGCGAGGTAGGTCTCCAACAGGCGGTCGAACTTCTGGAGCGGCTTGTCGTAGAAGACCACGTAGTCGAGCTGCTCTGGTGTGAGGCCAGCTTCCTTGAGGCAATAGTCCACCGCGTGCTTGGGGAACTCGTGGTCGTGCTTGATGCGTGTGAAGCGCTCCTCCTGCGCAGCGGCGACGATGTCGCCGTCCACGACAAGCGCGGCAGCGCTGTCGTGGTAGAAGGCGGAGAGGCCGAGGATGGCTGCCATAAGTGGGCCGATCACGGTTGACTGGAAGACCCGTGCTCGCACCCCCGCCCTAACACGAACACGGTCCACTTACGCTGGCATGTCCATGTCGGCATGGAACAGGCGCAGTCCAGTGCGCCGAAAACCTCGGGCCACTCGGCACGATCCTTATTCGAACGGGACAGAAGGCCCCGGTTGAGTTGCCGGGCTTTCCAACCCGGCATTACAGGGGCGGTTTGAAGGAGGAAACGCCCGCCCGCCCGCAGCCACAGCTTCGCCAAAACGGACGGAGGCCATCCAGTGTCGCGCGGCGGCGCGGGTCACGACTACGCCTCGAAGTTGAATCGGCATTTCAGAATCTTCTGGATCCCAACGCGTAAAGGCGTCAGCTCCCGGCCCAGAATCGCGCGCATCTTGGAGATGTCCGGTTGCCGCCTCGTCATGTCGCCTTCGATGAGCGGCGGCAGATGGACGATGGCCGATTTTGACTGCGTGATTGCCTTCACCATGCTGGCCACCTCGATGATGGGATACTCGATGTCGCTGCCCAGGTTGATGACCGTGTTCAGGCAGAGGTCTTCGTTCAGGATCTTCTCCGTCACCTCGATATTGTCGTCGATGTAGCAGAAGGTCCGGGTCTGGCGCCCATCCCCGAAGAGGGTGATGTCGCTGCCGCTCAACGCCGCCTCGATGAACTTCATGATGACGAAATCGTTGCTCTGGCCGGGGCCGTAGGTGTTGAAAAAGCGGAACACGGTGTAGCTCAGCCCGTATTCCTGATGAAAGGTCTTGAAGAAGGCCTCCCCCACGTTCTTCACGATGGCATACGGGAGGCGCGAATTCAGCGGCGTGGTGACCTCGTTCTGCGGGAACTCGACCGGCTCGCCATACACCTCGGAGGAAGAGGCATAGAACACGCGCTTGACGCCGGTGTCCCGGGCCAGGCGCAGAACGTTCTTGATCCCTTCGATGTCATTGAGGACGCGCAGCGGGTTCTGCAGCGTCCGCTTCACGCCCACCAGCGCGGCGTAGTGGAACACGTAGTCGAACTTGAGGGACGTCATCACCGACGCGATGGCGCGGTGGTCGTTCACGTCGGCGTTGACGAAATCGTAGCTGCCCTGGTGCCGGCCCGGCAGTTTGTCGAGCGAGCTCGTGACCAGACTGTCCACGATGCACACGAAGTTGCCGG
>JAYTIO010000466.1:0-8402 GCA_043731805.1 Pedosphaera sp.
GTGAAGCGCCTCGTCTATGCCTCCAGCAGCAGCGTCTATGGCGACCACCCGGACCTGCCGAAGGTCGAGGACAAGGTCGGCAACGTCCTTTCGCCCTACGCCGCGACCAAGAAGTTCAACGAGATTTACGCCGACGTCTTCGCGCGCACCTACGGCTTCAAGGCCATCGGCCTCCGCTACTTCAACGTCTTCGGCCCGCGCCAGGACCCCGACGGAGCCTACGCCGCCGTCATGCCCAAGTGGGTCGCTTCGCTGCTCAAGAAGGAACCCGTCTTCATCAACGGCGATGGCGAGACCAGCCGCGACTTCTGCTTCGTAGAGAACGTGGTTCAAGCCAACCTCCTCGCCGCCACCACGCAGAACGACGACGCGTTGAACCAAGCCTACAACATCGCCGTGGGCGACCGCACCACGCTCAACGACCTCTACCGCGCCATCCACGACGGCCTGCGCCGCCGCAACCCGGCGCTGCCCGAGCAGAAGCCCACCTACCGCGAGTTCCGCGTCGGCGACGTGCGCCACTCGCTCGCGAACGTGGACAAGGCCCACCGCCTCCTCGGTTACGCGCCCACGCACACGATGCCGCAGGGCTTGGAGCTCGCGCTGGACTGGTATGTCGCGAATGTCGGCTAGGCACTGACAGACGGCCTTTCCTCGCATGAGTGCTCCGCAGCCCCACCTCAACGAACTCGCCGACTACGAGCGGGTCATCCGCCCAAAAAAAGGCCTCGTGGCCGTGGACTTCGACGAGCTGTGGCGCTACCGCGAGCTGTTCTGGTTTCTCGCCTGGCGCGACATCCTCGTGCGCTACAAGCAGGCCGTGCTCGGCGTCGCCTGGGCCGTGCTCAAGCCGTTCCTCACGATGGTCGTGTTCACCATCGTCTTCGGGAAGCTCGCGGGCTTCTCGGAGAAGCAGGGGATGACCTTTGAAATCTACGCCGTGCTGACGCTCGCCGGATTGCTCCCGTGGCAGTTCTTTGCCAACGCGATGGCCGAGAGCAGCAACTCGCTCGTCGGCTCGTCGAACATGATTTCCAAAATCTACTTCCCGCGCCTCATCATCCCGGCCAGCGCGGTCATCAGCGGCGCGGTGGACTTCGCCATCGGGCTGGTGATTCTGTTCGGCGTGATGCTGTGGGCGGGCGTGAGCTGGCAACTGCACTTGCTCCTGCTGCCGGTGTTTTTCCTCGTGGCGTTCGCCGCCGCGTTTGCCATTGGCCTGTGGCTCTCGGCACTGAACGTGAAGTATCGCGACGTGAAATACATCGTGCCCTTCATTGTGCAGATGGGCCTCTACGCCAGCCCGGTGGCGTTTCCGTCCAGCCTCGTGCGCGAGAAGTTCGGCGACACGGTGTTCTTCCTCTTCAGCCTGAACCCGATGGTCGGGGTGATTGACGGCTTCCGCTGGTGCGTGCTGGGCGGCGCGTTCGAGCCATATTGGCCGGGCTTAGGGGTGAGCCTCGCGGTCATCGCCGCGCTGCTGGTCAGCGGCGCGCTCTACTTCCGCGGCGCAGAGAAGACCTTTGCGGATGTGATATAGCCGGCCTGCTCATGCATGTGACTCTTGATGCCGAAACGGTGATGCTGCTTGACGAGCACTGCGAGCGCTGGGGCGTGCCGCGAACCGAAGCCGTTCAGCGGTGCATTGCGGAGGCACCTGCGAGAGAACAGGCGCAGGCGGAAGCCGCCGGTGGTTCGTCGCCTTGCTCTGGTGCTTCCGTGTCCACGGCCTCCCCATTAGTGCCAGTCAGTGCCGGTTAGTGGTTCCTCTCCATATGCCCAAGCCCATCATCAGCGTCCACGGCATCTCCAAGCAGTATCGGCTCGGCGCGGCCAAGTCGCAGGACACGCTGCGCGACCAGCTCACGCACTGGGCCAAAAACCTCGGGCAGCAGAAACCAGCCGAGTCCACCGAGTCGTTCTGGGCGTTGCGCGATGTTTCCTTCGAGGTCCAGCCCGGCGAGGTCATCGGCGTCATCGGGCGCAACGGCGCGGGCAAGTCCACGTTGCTCAAAGTCCTCAGCCAGATCACCGAGCCGACCGAAGGCGAAATTTACCTGCGCGGGCGGCTCGCCTCGCTGCTGGAGGTCGGCACCGGCTTCCACCAGGAACTCACGGGCCGCGAGAACATCTTCCTCAACGGCGTCATCCTCGGCATGACCAAGGCCGAGGTCCGCGCGAAGTTCGATGAGATCGTCGAGTTCGCCGAGGTCGGCAAGTTCCTCGACACGCCGGTGAAGCGCTACTCCTCCGGGATGTATGTGCGCCTGGCCTTCGCCGTCGCCGCGCACCTCGAGCCGGAGATTCTCGTCGTGGATGAAGTGCTCGCCGTCGGCGACGCCGCGTTCCAGAACAAGTGCCTCGGCAAGATGAAGGACGTGGCCAAGAACCGCGGCCGCACCGTCCTCTTCGTCAGCCACAACATGGCCGCCGTCCAAGCCCTCTGCGGCCGCATCATCCACATGAGCGGCGGCAAACTCATCGGCGACGGCAACCCGGACGCGCAGATCGCCGCCTACCTCGGCGAGGTGAAGCGCCCCCGCAACGACATCGCCGTGCCGCTGGGCAAGATCATCGAGTGCCGGCAACTGGAGTTCAGCCCGCACCCCATCGTCAGCGGGCAGCCGCTGGAGTTCACGCTTGAGCTGGGCGCGCGGCAGCGCACGCAGCTCATCGCTGTGGCCATCCTTATTTACAGCGCCTACGGCCAGCGCGTGGCCATCCTCGATCTGCGCACGGCCGCCGGGCAGTTTCCCATCGAGCCGGGCAAGCCCTTCCGCTGCACGGGCCGCATCAAGAACTTCCCCATTGTCGAGGGCGACTACCGCGTGGGCCTCTTCATGAACTGCTCGGAGTATTACAGCGACTACCACGACCTCGCCT
The DNA here is from genome assembly GCA_043731805.1 of Pedosphaera sp. Classification (GTDB taxonomy): domain Bacteria; phylum Verrucomicrobiota; class Verrucomicrobiia; order Limisphaerales; family SXTU01; genus SXTU01. The sequence continues at coordinate 2,884 of JAYTIO010000466.1, forward strand.
CGTTGACCGTGAGCGCCGCGACGAAGGAAGGCGAGCTGGCCCCCTTCGCCGCGCACTTCCGCGGGCTGGTGGAGCTGGAGTGCGACGTGAAGTTCTGACCCACGTAGGAGACGACGTGAGGAGGCTCTGATTCTTCCACGGAACAAGTGAGACTCCTCAACTCCCGTGCTCCGCGAGTTGGACACTCGCTCCCACTTCGTTACATCATCGCCTCATTGAACGCTGACGCACATCGTGGCCGCTGAGTCGCCCCAACTTTCGTTCGTCAACGCCTCCTCACCCGGCTGGCGGACGCGGTGTATTTGCACCCGCGCGCCTTCTTCTACCCGCAGGTGCTGCTGTTCGTCGTCTGCCTGTTCTACACGTTCCACGGGCTGAAGTTCAGCACCAGCCGCAACGACCTCGTCGGCTCGGACAAGAAGTATCACCAAAACTTCCTCGAGTTTAAGCAGGAGTTCCCCGGCCAGGACGACCTCGTGGTCATCGTCGAGAGCGACCGGCAGGACAAGAACCGGCAGTTCGTCGAGCGGCTCGGCGCGCGGCTGGAGGCGGAGACGAACCTCTTCACGGACGTTTTCTACAAGGGCGACCTCAAGCTGATGGGGAACAAGGCGCTGCTCTTCGTGCCACAGGCGGACCTCGTGGAGTTGTCGAAGAAGGTGAAGGACTACCAGCCGTTCATCCAAAACTTCTCGCAGGCGACCAACCTCGTCTCGCTCTTCACCATCCTGAACCGCCAGTTCCGCACGGCGAAGCAGGAGACCAACGCGGAGAACGAATCCATGCTCGGCGCGCTGCCGGCGCTGGAGCGCATCGTGAGCGAGGCGCGGGAGAGCTTGCAGCGGCCGGGCAAGGCGCCGTCGCCGGGCGTGAGCGCGCTCTTCGGCGGCGGGCCGGAGGCGGAGCGCGAGATGTATATTACCTTCGGCAACGGCCGGATGTATCTCGTGACCGCGCATGCGAAGAGCGAGGCGCTGAACGGTGACGCGGTGGAGCGGTTGCGTGTGCTGGTGGAGGCGACGAAGCGCGAAGTGCCCGGCGTGAGCGTGGGCGTCACGGGCGAACCGGTGCTGGAGTTCGACGAGATGGCGCAGTCGCAGGTGGACACGACGGTGGCGACGGTCGTTTCGCTGGTGCTGGTGCTGTTCATCTTCATCTACGGCTACGCGGAGTCGGGCCGCCCGCTCAAGGCGAACGCGGTGCTCGTGGTCGGGCTGGTTTACACGATGGGCTACACGACGCTGACGGTCGGGCACTTGAACATCCTGACCATCACGTTCGCGCCGATGCTCATCGGGCTGGCGATTGATTTCGGCGCGCACCTGGTCGCGCGGTTCGAGGAGGAACTGCGCTTGGGCAAGTCCGAGCGCGAAGCCATCACGCTGGCGATGGTGAACACGGGGCAAGGCATCTTCACTGGCGCGGCCACGACGGCGGCGGCGTTCTTCGCGATGGGCATCACGAACTTCAAGGGCATCCAGGAGATGGGCATCATCGCGGGCGGCGGCCTCCTCGTGTGCCTCGTGCCGATGATGACGCTGCTGCCGGTGCTGCTGCTGCGCGGGAGGCAGAACGTCATTGACCACATCGCGCCGCCGGTGGACCGCCGCGAGCGCATCGAGCGCATCTGGCTGAACCGGCCCATCGCCGTGCTGGTGGTGACGGCGGGGCTGTGCGGGTTGAGCGTGGCGCGCTTCAACCAGGTTCACTTCGATTACAACCTGCTGCACATGCAGTCGGCGGGGCTGCCGGCGGTGGTGTTCGAGCAGAAGCTCATCAACACGGCGTCGAACTCCGTGCTGTTCGGCGCGGTGGTGGCGACGAACCTGGCGCAGGCTGCGCAACTGGAGCAGAAGCTGACGAACCTCACTTCGGTGGCGAACGTGCGGTCCATGAGCCAGTTCCTCGCCGAGGACGCGACGCCCAAGCTCGCGCTCATCCGGCAAGTGAAGGCGGATGCCAGCGCGGTGAAGTTCGCACCGCAGGACATGCAGCCGGCGAACGTGCCGGAGTTGCTCCAAGTGCTCTTCTCGTTCCAAGGCTTCGTCGGTCTCGCGGAGGACATGGTGCGGAAGGAAGGCGACGAGAAACTGGCGCAGCAGTTCAAGTCGCTCAAAGACGCCGTGCAGGCTTGGCGTAACGCGCTGGTGGCTGCGGCCCCGGCCCACGCGGCGCAGCAGACGGCGTTTTACCAGCAGGCCTTGCTCGACGACTTAGCCGACACGTTCACCGCGCTCGCGGGCCAGCAGGCCAGCGCGCTGCGAGCGGAGGATTTGCCCGCGCCGCTGCGCAACCGCTTCATCGGCGTGACGGGGAAATACCTGTTGCAAGTCTTCCCCAAGGGCGACGTGTGGCAACGCGAACCGCAGGAGGCCTTCGTGAAGGAACTCCGCTCCGTGGACCCGAACGTGACCGGCACACCCGTCCAGCTCCTCGAATACACGACCTTGCTCAAGGACAGCTACATCGAGGCCGCATGGTATGCGACCGCCGCCATCGCACTCATGGTGCTGCTGCACTTTCGCTCGCTCGTGTGCGTGGCGCTGGCGCTGTTGCCGGTGGCCATCGGGACGGTGTGGATGGTGGGCTTCATGGGGTGGTTTGGGATTCCCTTCAACCCGGCGAACATCATGACTCTGCCGCTCGTCGTGGGCATCGGCGTGACCAACGGTATTCACATCCTCAACCGCTTCGCCGAGGAGAAGAATCCGTCCATCCTAGCCCGCAGCACCGGCCTGGCCGTGCTGGTGTCCGGCCTGACGACCATCGCCGGCTTCGGCAGCCTCATCCTCGCGAAGCACCAAGGCATCGAGAGCCTCGGCTACGTGATGGCCGTGGGCACCGCGACGTGCATGATTGCCGCGCTGACGTTCCTCCCAGCGGTGCTGCAACTCCTCCTGAAACTCGGCTGGCGAAAAGAAAAGGCCCAGTGACGGGAATGCACCCCCACCACTGGGCTGTGAGGAACCGAGGACAATCGGAACCTCAACCAACTGGCCGCAGCTTAGTGACCTGTGAATGACTGTCAAATAAGCAGAATCCCTACCCTATCCACTGTCGGCTAACGATATTGGCAGCCCGCCGGTTCAGCGGCTTCCAAGCGAACGGCAGCGGTCAAACTTGACCCTAGACCCTGCTCTCCTAACATCCCGCCCGCGTGGTTCATCTCGCTGCCAATCTGTTGGGACTTGTCCGTCTGGCCTTCCTCCTGTGTTTGCTGGCTGACGGAGGCGTCTGCCCGGCCTCGGCCGCCGAGTGGAGCGCCGGCCCGTTCGCCCATGAGTTTTCCCTGACGCTGGCCCCCGGCACCCGGCAGGAGTGGCTCGGGCCGCTCTACTACCGGGAAGTCTCCGACGGCCAGACCACCTGGGCCATCCCGCCCTTCTGGTCCCGCACCATCAAGCCCGACGTCGAGATGGAGGAATACGATGTCCTCTACCCGCTGCTATCCTACGACCGCTTCGGCGCGGAATACCGCTGGCACCTCTTCCAGCTCCTTAACTTCTCCGGCGGCCAGACCCAGGATGATAAGCCAGCGGACAAGTTCACCCTCTTCCCCTTCTACTTCCAGCGCCGCAGCGCCGACCCGTCGCAAAACTACACCGCGCTCCTCCCGTTCTGGGGCACGCTCAAGGACCGACTCCTCCGCGATGAAATCAAAGTCCGCCTCTTCCCGTTCTACGCGCGCACGGTGAAGAAGGATGTCGTCACCGAGAACTACGCCTTCCCCTTCTTCCACCTGCGCCACGGCACGCAGCTCGACGGCTGGCAGTTCTGGCCGCTTCTGGGCCACGAGCACCGCGACCCGTTCACCAGCACGAACTACCTCGGCCTCGAACAACTCACGCCCGGCCACGACCAGCGCTTCATCGCGTGGCCGTTCTTCTTCGACAACCACAGCGGCGTCGGCACGACCAACCCCGTCCACCAGCACGCCTTGCTCCCGCTCTACAGCCACTACCGCTCACCGCAACGCGATTCCTCCACCTACCTCTGGCCGTTCTTCACAGCGACCGATGACCGCGAGCGGAAATACCGCGAGTGGGGCGCGCCGTGGCCGCTGGTGGCCTTCGCGCGCGGCGAGGGCAAGCACATGAACCGCGTCTGGCCCTTCTACAGCCACGCCACCAACGCCGTCCTGACCAGCGACTTCCTCCTGTGGCCGTTCTACAAATACAATCGCGCCCAGGCCGCCCCGCTCGACCGCGAGCGCACGCGCTTCCTGCTCTTCCTCTACAGCGACCTCTCCGAGAAGAACACCGTGACCGGCGAAGCCAAGACCCGCGCCGACCTCTGGCCCATCTTCACGGCGAAGCGCGAACTCGACGGTCGCGAACGCTTTCAGTTGTTCGCCCCGCTGGAGCCGATGCTGCCCAACAACAAGTCCATCGAGCGCAACTGGTCGCCCGTCTGGACCGTCTTCCGCTACGAGAAGAACCCGCGCACCGGGGCTGAAAGCCACTCGCTCCTCTGGAACCTCCTGCGCTGCGACACCACGCCCACCAACTCGCACGCCTCCTTTTTCTTCGGCGTGGTCAAGTGCGACAGCGACGAGGCTGGGGCGAGGTGGCGGTGGTTCGATTGGAAACCCACTGCGACCGCGACCGCCAAGTAGGACGGCACGTCCCGCCCGTCCCTCTAATCCGGAAGGATGTCGTCGGAGTTTGGGTGGAACGGGCCACCGGCCCGTTGCGGCGGGCAACTCGCCAGCCGCCGGTGGTGCGCCCAGCCCGCACCGTTCGGTTCGCGCGACGTCGGTGCCGAAGCTCGGCGGCAAGTTGCCGCCGAGAACGGCCATGTTGGCCGTTCCACCCGGCTCCCTCGGCGGCTTTGCGCCCTTGCGTTAAATGGGATTGGCCGGCTCAAGGGTGCAGGCATCACTTCGGCGGCGGCGGGTTGGGGTGCAACGCCGTTTCCTCCGTGCGGCGGCGGGCAGGCAGGATGGCACAGGCGTCCTTGCAGCCGAAGACCTTGCTCAGGAGCAGCCGGTTGCGGCTTACCCACTGGTAAATGTGCTCGGCCACCCAGATGACGCCGGGCAGCCAAAGCCCCAACGCCAACGGCACCAGCAGCGGCATCCGCAGGCCGACGAACCGCAGGCACCGCGCGCCGCGATGGATGGTGCCATCGGTCGCGATGCAGTGGATGGCCTCCAGCAACGCCTCGCGAGTAAGCGTGGGCGCGACCCGCGCCGCCTCGGGGTCCGCGATGGGCAGCAGGCGCACGACGTGGCACCAGTCCAGCCAGGTGAGCAGCTTCATCTGGAACGTGCAGAGGGAACACTCGCCGTCGTAGAGGACAAGGTGGCGCGCGGAAGACACGACGGCAGTTAAGGCGATTGGCGGCGGGGCGTCAAACGATGCAGTGGCGCGACTACCCAGTAGGTCAGGCTTCCAGCCTGACATCCATCTGATCCAAGACGTTCGAGATTACGAGGGCTGGAAGAGTCACCCAGCGGTCAACCGATTCGCCTCAAGGCGCTGCTTGAAGCATTCGACCACGCGGACGGCGCTTGAGGG
>JAYTIO010000467.1:0-6573 GCA_043731805.1 Pedosphaera sp.
CAGCCCGACACTTTACAAGACCGAGAACTACACTTGGGACGGCCACCTTCGCCCGCTCGGCTACGTCATCGCCCCCGGCGCGTATGTGAACGACGTGGCCCGCGCCATCCCCGGCGGCGACCGCGGCGGGCAGCGCACGCTCGGCCTCGCGCCGCACCCGGACGGCGGCACGCCGCTCGACTTCGAGAAGGGCGACGCCATCGAGCAAGCCATCGGGCCGGACCCGTTCAAGCCGACGGCCTTTCGCGTGTGGACGTGGGAGGACGTTCCTGGCCAGTTCCCGGCGGCGATTGTCGAGGCGGCGAACAACGGTGCGACCGCGCGTTACTCCGTGGTCAGCGCGCGCGGCGGCCCGGCGAACTTGGACGACCTCGCCAAGCGCCACGAGCCCAAGCCCGCGTGGGACAACATCCTGGTGGTGGATTCCGCCGCGACCATCGGCCTGAACTTCAAGGCCGACTTCGCGCGCGCCGCGATCCTCTTCCAGCAGCCCTACCACGAGCAGTCCATGCAGTGGTTCTACGGCGCGAAGCCAATTACCGACGACGACCAGGGCAAGACCGGCATCACCAAAGCCATCTCCACACCCGCGCGCCCGACGCAAGTCGCGTCGCTCAAGGTGAACCGCGAGAGCGGCGAGTTTCAGTTCGAAGGCGGCGGCGTGCGCGCTGGCGGCTCCGTCTCCGGCGTCGCAGGAATCTCCGGCGACGCGAAGCCCGCGAAGAACCTGCGCGGCAAGAACGTCGCCGTCACCGCGAGCGCGACCTCGGTCAAAGTGAAATTCCCCACGCCCGAGGGCGACGCCGACTACGCCGTCTTCCTCGAACAATCCTGGCTCGGCGCGCGCGCCATCTCGGAGAAGACCGCCGAGGGCTTCACCGTCACGTTCGAGAAACCCGCACCCGCGCAGGCCAAGGTGGATTGGCTGCTGGTGCGGTGAGGTTTTCCGCATCCGCGCAAGCGACGTGGGACAAGTCTCCAATCAACCCCGCTGGTTTGTGAACGGGTGTGCCCCTGATGATGCCGTCAGAGACGCCTCACTCGCTCGACAAAGCCCGGGCCAGGGCACATTTTCCTCCCGTGCTCGATCTCAAGCTAACGACTCTCCGCGACACGCTCCGCAGCTTCGGATCGGCGGTGATTGCCTATTCGGGCGGCGTGGATTCGGTCTTCCTGGCCTATGTCGCCAACGAGGTTTTGCCTGGGCGTTCGGTAGCGGTCATCGCCGATTCGCCCAGTCTTCCCCGCCGTGAATTGAGCGAAGCCTTGGACCTCGCGGCCCAATTCCACTTCCCGGTCCGCGTGGTGAAGACCGCCGAATTTGCCAATCCGACCTACACCGCCAATCCCCTCAACCGGTGTTACTTCTGCAAGCATGAGTTGTTCGCCGAACTCGTCCCGCTGGCGAAGGAACTCGGACTCGCCGTCATCGCCTACGGTGAAAACGCGAGCGACGTCGGGGATTTCCGCCCCGGTGCCCAAGCGGCCAGTGAATTCCAAATCCGCGCCCCGCTGAAGGAAGCCGGGCTCACGAAAGCCGACATCCGCGTGCTCTCCGCGCGCTTCGGCCTGCCCACTGCCGACAAGCCCCAGATGGCCTGCCTCAGCTCCCGCGTCCCGCACGGCGAGGCCGTCACCGAGCCCAAGCTCCTCATGATTGAAGCGGCGGAGAACCTCCTGCACGACCTCGGCTTCTTCGATGTGCGGGTGCGCCATCACGACCTGCCCGGGACCGCGAGCGCTCCGCCCGCCGCAACTCCCGCGCACCTCAACAATCTCGCCGCGCCCCCGCTGCGTCCGGCACTCGCCCGCATCGAGGTGGGCGTCACTGAACTGCCCCGTTTGCTCACGGGCACGACCGCCGCCCGCGTCGCCGAGGAACTCAAGCGCATCGGTTACGCGCACGTGACGCTGGACCTGCAAGGCTACCGTCGGGGCGGCGCGAGCGACCTCCCTCCGCAGCCTGGCGCGTGATCGCAGCGGGGCCGCGCGTCTGCTCGCCTTTCCGCCGGCCCCTCGCTAGCCTGCGCCCGTGCATCTGGCCCATCTGCGTCTCCGGGAGTTCCGCAATTACCCGCGGCTCGACGTGGATTTCACCCCCGGTTTCCACCTCCTCCTGGGCAACAACGCGCAGGGGAAAACCAACCTCATCGAAGCCATCTACCTGCTGGCCACGTTGCGTTCCTTTCGCGGCGTGGGCGGCGCGCAGATGGTCCGGCACACCGCCACGGGCTACTTCGTCGGCGCGTCCGTCGTCAGCGCCGCGGCCCACGAAATCAAAATGTATTGGTCCGCCGCCGAGCGGAAACTCGCGCTGGACGGGCAGCCGGTGCGCCGACTCGCCGACTACCTGGGCACGCTGCGCGCCGTGGTGTTTTGCACCGAGGATTTGCAGCTCGTGAAGGGCACCGCCCGCACGCGCCGCCGCTTTCTGGACCTCCTCTTGGCGCAGACCCAGCCGCATTACCTGCCCCTGCTCCAGCGCTACGCCCTGGCCCTGCGCTCCCGCAATTCGCTCCTGAAGCAGCGCACGCCCGACCCCGCGCTCCTCGATAGTTTCTCCCAAGAACTCGTCAGCCTCGGCAACCAACTCATTGCCGCGCGCCGCGAACTGCTCCCGCGCATCTCGCCGCTCGCTCGCCTCGCCTACCGCCGCATTTCCCACGATGCCGAGGAACTCCGGCTCGAATACCAGCCCAGCGTGAAGGCCGACTTTGCCGTGGAACTCGCCCGGGCCAGCACCCGCGAACGCACTTACCGCTCCACGCTCGTAGGCCCGCACCGCGACGAGCTCGCGCTGCTCCTCAACGGCCAGCCCGCCGCCGAATTCGGCAGCGAGGGCCAGAAGCGCACCCTCGCCATCGCCCTCAAGATGGCCCAGGCGGAATACGTCACCGGCCTGCTCGGCTCGCCGCCGCTGCTGCTCATTGACGACGTGATGGGCGAGTTGGACGCCCGGCGCCGCAGCGGCCTGCTCCCGCTGCTGGAGCGCTCGCAGCACGCGCGCGGGCAGGTCTTCATGACCTGCACCGAGGAGAGTTGGCCCCGCGAACTGGGCCGCGACCTGCACCGTTGGGAAGTCAATGCCGGCGCACTCACCGCGCTTAAACCGGCCTGAACCCGCCGACACCGGCAGGCGACCACAGAGACGAGCTGAACACAGAGGAAAACCCAGTTCACCCGCCGCGCTAAACGAGTTCCGTTGGGCGCAGCAGATGCCGCCATCCAAGGTTTGCTTGCCTCTGTGTCCATCGCGCCTCTGTGGTCCACTCCTACCAGAACTCCGAAGTCCGCCGAACACTGACGGGACGGAGGCTAACCCCGCTGGTCATCCAGTGACCGCGAGATGGCGCTGGGCTGGGGGCGCGGGCGGAGGAGGTGGGCGATGAGGCAGCCAGCCACGGCCAGCAAGCCCAGCGCGGCGACGAGGTAAAGCCAGCCGCCTTGCGTGCCTTGGGCGGAGTTGACCGCGAGGGGCCGGGGGGCCGGGGGAAATTTCTTTGCCTCCACCGCTCCAGGTTTGGGTGCGGCCACCGCCGGGGCGGGGGCGACGACGGGCGGCTTCGTCAGCACGCGGGCTTCGACCTTGGGAAGGGGAAACACCAGCGGCGGCACTGAGTTGGGGAGGCGCGTGTTAGAGTTCGTAGCCGGTGCAGCGACCTTCGGCTCCGCGAGCTTCGGGGCAGTCGGGACAGCGCGCGGCGGATTGGTGATGGGCTTGGCAGTGGGAACGGGCGCGGCGGGAAGCGTCGGCTGCTTGGTGGCTGCGGTGTTAGTGGCCTTCGGCGGCGCGGGCTGGGGAGGGATGACCCGGGCGACCAGCGGCTGGCCGGGCGGCGCAGAGGTGGCGGTGGCCGGGCGGAGCAATTCCACTTTGGCCAGCGCGTTGGAAGCGGCCACGACGCTCTGTGGCTGGTAACGCGCGGGCACGGTGACGGGCGGAATCACGGGCGTCACCAGCGTTTCCTTCGGCTTCACGACGACGAGCGGGGACGCGGGCAGCACCGGGGCCGGGCCGGGGGGCGGCGACGTCGGCTTGGGCACCACGACTCCCGGTGCTTTGGCAACTAGGGGAGCTGGAGGCGGCGCGGCTGGCGGCGCGGGTTTGGTGATAATATTAGTTGCTACCGTGGGCGGCGGATTGGGTGGCGGAAGGGTGGCGACCACGACCGATGCCGGGTTCGTCGGCGGGACCAGCTTCGGCGGGACGACCGGGGACGGAGGGGGCGGTGGGGGCGGTGGGGTGAAAATGACCCGTATCGGGATTGGAGTCGGCGTCACCCCGGCGGGTGCCAGCACCAGCGCGGGCACGGGGAGAGGCGGAGGTTCCGGGAAAGGCAGCGCAATGTCCTCTAGGCCGCCGCGCACGGCCCAGGTGGTGAACTCGCCGCGCTGCGTCACGAGCGCGGTGAGGAAGGGCATCTTGGCCGCGCGCATTTCGCTGGCGCGCTTGCCGTAGAGGACGTTGATGGCGCGGTCGAAGGGCGTGCCGACGACGACGTCGGTGCCGTCGGAGACGAGGATGACGGTGAGGTTCGTCGCGATGGCCAGGACCTGGCCCAACTCGGCGAAGACGGGGCGGAGGTTGGATTTGCCCCGGAATTTTTGCTGGGCGAGGAATTCGTAGGTGCGGTTGGCCAGGGCGATGTTCAAGTCCCGCGTCCAGGCGTTCAGCGGGAATTCACGCGTCAGCACGGTGTCCGCGTAAGTCCAGACGGTGAAGATGTCGCCCTCCTGCATCCGCCCGCCCACGCCGGTGGCGATGAGCCGGTGCGTGGCGCGATAGAGGCCTTCGGCCGAACGTTGCATCGCGGCGGAGGTGTCCACCACGAAGAGGTAACGGCAGTCGGGCGTGATGGGCGAGGGGCCGACGGGCGGGATGGGGGCGAGCTTGATGACAGGCTTGGACGGCACGGGCACGGCGGCGGGCGCGGTCAGCGCGAGTGCCAACAGGCAGCAAATGGATTTCAGCCAGGGCATCAGCGGGGTTGCTTGAACCGGGAGCGTTCGCGCCGGTTGTGTTCCTTCAGGTCCAGGGCCATGTCCCGATTCGCTTCGCCGAGCATGTGCAGGAAGTTCTCGCAGCTTTGGGCCAGCCCGCCAAAGGAATTCACCGTGTCCCGCTCGGCGAAGTCGTTGGTGATGACCAGCACCTCGCCGAGCTGGCTGAGGCGGTAGGCCACGCGTTCAATCATGTCATCGGCCGTGCGGCCGGCGCGGGAGTAAAGCACTTCGACCTCGCGGGTGGAATGCGCCTTGGGCGTGCCGGCGGGCGCGCCGGCGCCGTCGAAGAAGATGGTGAGCGGCGTGCCCGTGGCGTCGTGATAGTGCGTGAGCTGTTGGATGAGTGCCTCGCGCGCGGTGGCGGAATGGCGCGCGCAGCCCTCGGCCAGTTCCGGCCAAGCGTGCAGGAGGCTGTAGCCGTCCACGAGAATGCGGAGCAGAGGCACGCGGGGAAGGTAACAGCGGGCAAGGGGGCGGGAAGGGAATTTCCTCCACCCGGGCCCACCGCAGGCATCACGCTTGGCCGGACCGGATGCGCGCGAAGGCGACGCTGGTCTGCTGGAACGCCGCCTCGATCCTGGAGACCAGCGCCGGGACGCCCGCCAGGTTCCCGCTCAGGGCGAGGGTTTCCAATTCCTGGCAGAGGTTGCCCAAGGCGTTGGCGCCGAGGTTCAGGCTCATGCCGCGGAAGATATGCGCGGCGAAGGCGAGCTGATCGAGGTTGTCGCCCGAGTTTTTCATCTGCTCGAGGTGCTTGGGCGCGTTCTCGGCAAAGAGGTCAATCAGTTCGTAGAGGAGCGGCACGCCGTCCTTCGACTTCATCTCGCACAACTCGGCGATGATGGTGGGGTCCAAAATCGGTTCGGCGAGCGGGCTGGCGGCGACCGGGGTCGCCCCAGCCACGTCGGTTCCGCCGCCGCCCTGCCGCTCCCGACCCCAGCGTTCGAGGACGGCTTGCAGCTCGGGGATGCGGACCGGCTTGGCCACGTAGTCGTCCATCCCGGCTTCGAGGCATTTCTCGCGGTCGCCTTCCAGCGCGTTACCGGTCATGGCGACGAGGCGGGGGCGGCGGGCGTCCGGCCATTGGGCATGGATGCGGCGGGCGGCCTCAAGGCCATCCATCTCCGGCATTTGCACGTCGAGGAAGATGAGGTCGAAGGGCTGTTGCGCGAGCAGCTTGAGCACCTCGACGCCGTTGGCGGCGACCTCGGGCCGGTAGCCCAGGCGCTGGAGCATCTTCACCCCGACCTTCTGGTTGATGAGATTGTCATCCGCCAGCATGAGCCGCAGCGGCAGCCGCCCGGCCATCGTCGCATCGAACTCCGAGCTGACCGGCGCCTTCTTCTCCGTGCGGGGCATGTGCTCCACCGCGCGCACGAGGGCGTCGAAGATTTGCGCGGGCCGCAGTGGCTTGTAGATGAAGAGCGACACGCCGGCCGCGCCGGGGCGCGGGTCGTCCGTGCGCAAGCGCACATCGGTCAGGAGCAGCAGCGGCGTGGTCTCGTAGCCCGGCACGCGGCGGACGAACTGCGCGAGCGTGAGGCCGTCCATCTCGGGCAGTTGCAGGTC
>JAYTIO010000468.1:0-18668 GCA_043731805.1 Pedosphaera sp.
TCCTTGGCCTCGACGATTTGCTTGCCCTGGTTGACGCGCACGTCCTGCGAGGTGGTCACCTTCCGCAACTGGTCAATGACGAGGTTGCGCAGCATCGCCGGCTGGCTGTCCACGATGTGGATGAAGTCCGCCGCCTCGACGCGCATCACCTCGACTTCGCCGACGCACTGGACGGTAGCGCTGCGGTTGGCGTTGGTCAGCACGCCCATTTCGCCGATGGCCCCGCCCGAGCGCTGCCGGTCGATCTCCACGCCGCCCTTGAGAATGGCTACCTCGCCGTAGTTGACGAAGTAGATGGAGTCGGACGGCTCGCCCTCGCGGATGAACACGTCGCCGTCCTTGAGCTCCTGGACCTTCGCGCGCCCAATCAAGTCTTCCATCGCCTCGGGTGGCAGGTTGCCGAGGAAGGGGTTCTTGGCCGGGTTGAGCCGGAAAATAGTTTTGTCGGTCATGGGGTTGCTGGGGTGCCGCGACTCACGGAACGAGATAGTTCAAGGCGATGTGGTTGATGATCAAGTGCAGGGTGTTGTCCACGATCACCACCAACCAGAAGCGGATGAAGGGCGGTGTCTCGACGCCGTAGCCCGTGTTCTCCTCCCGCTCCGGCGCGTCGGAGCCGAACCAGATCAGATTCTTGATCCGGCAGATGGTCTTGGCGATGGCCATGCGGTCTATCACCGCGTGCGTGCTGAAGATGACGAACCACGCCAGCCAGCCCCGGGTCCAGTTGCCGTTGACGATGCTCAGATAGAGAAAGAACGGGAGGGAGTAGGTCAGCGCGTGGAAGACGGCCCAGCGCCAGCTTTGCAGCTTGCGCACCGCCATCTGCTCCGTCTGGAGCAAGTAGTCGCCGATCAGATGTAGTAGCAGTTCGTGCACGTGAGGTTCGGTTACTGGGTTGGGTTGTCGCCCGGGCGCGGGGTGGGCCGCACCAAGCGGTAGAAACGGGTGCCCTCGGCGGGCAGGCGGACCACGCTGTCCCCGCCTTCCAGCGCCACTGCGGCCAGCACTGGCGTCCACGGGCCGGTGATCGAGGTGGCCGTCTGAAGTTCATAACCCGCCGGGCCAGCGGGCCAGCGGATAACCCGGCCGCCGCCGTCCACATGCGGAGCCAGCGGGGGCAGCGCAGCCGGTATCAGGTCGGTCGCCACCAACGTCAGGTCGCCGAGCAGATAGGTCGGGACGAGCGTCAGCCCGCCGCCCAGATCATCGCCGGTCACGGCAGCGAACGCGCCGCCCCGGGTGCCGCTGCGCACCACGAGGAAGCTGTTCGCCGCGACCGGGACAAAGCCTTTGGTCACGAGGTTCAGCGTGCCGTTGAGCATGGCGGTGCCCCCGACGCGCAACTGGCCAAACTGCGTGCCCGCCGTCAGCCCGCCGAGATATACCTTCAAAGAACTCCCGGCACCCGGCGCGTAATCACCCGTGAGGGACACGATCCCGCTGCGGATTTCCAGCGCGCCGGTGTTGTTGAATGTGCCGGCAATGGTCGAGGTGCCGGTGGCGACGGACTTGAGGACGGTGCCGCTGTTACTGAAGGTGCGCGTCCCGCCGCCGTAACTCTCGAAGAGGGGCGCATCGGTCTGGAGGTGGAAGAGCGCCCCGGGATAATTGTTGATGGTCGGACCGTTGTCGCCCGTGATGCGTGCGTCGGTCCACGTCACCGTGCCGCGGTTGTCCAGCCGCCGGTTCAGGTTCTTCTCCGTCGCACCGCTGATCGCCAGAGTCGCCCCGACGGCAATCGTCGTCGTCCCCGCGCCGCTCATCACTCCGCCATTCCAGTTCATGGAGGAACGGAGCGTGAGCGAACCGGCACCGCCGAGCGTGCCGCCATCTATGGTTAGGTGCACCACAGTCACAGCATTAGTCAACTGGACCACGCCGCTGCCGATGTTAACGGTGTCCGCCACGCCGGGCACTCCGTGCGGAGTCCAAGCCGCCGGATCATTCCAATCGCCCGTGCCCCCGAGCCACATGTAGAACACCGCCCCGGCTCCGTTGAGCAGAGTGACGTTGAACGTCTGCGGCGCGCTCGTGTCCACACCGCCATCCGCCGTGCCGCCGTCGTCCTGCGCGCGGACCGTGACCGTCGCCAGCCCGGACGCAGCGGGGTTCACGGTGTAAGTTAGCTCACCCGCCGCGCTGATCGCAGGCTGGACGGTGAAGAGTCCGGGGTTGTCGTTGGTGACCAAGAAGCTGAGGGTCTGCGCGGCTTCGTTGGCCGGCCCCGCGCTGCGGGTCGCGATGAAGTTGGGCACCGTGACCGCACCGACACTTTGCAACACCGTCTGGTTCGCCCCCGGGGACGGGGTGTAGGCATACTTGATCGTCCGCATCACGTTGTCGGCCACGCCCGTGACGAAGACGTTGGTGGCCGAGTCGGTGGCGAGGGCGTAGGCGAAGTCGTCGCCGTTGGTGCCGTTGTAGCGGTTGGTCCACACGCCCACGCCGGCGGCGGTGAATTTCACGGTGAGGAAATCACGGCCGTTGGCCCCCACGGAGTCGCCCGTGACGAAGACCTCGCCCGCCGCGTTCACGGCGACGGCGTTGGGATGATCGCGGCCCCCGAGCAGCCCGTCGTAATGGTTCGTCCACGCTGGCGTGCCGTTGGCCAGATACTTGATCGTGGTGAAGTCCATGTTTGGTGCACTCTCACCGACCCGGGTCTCGGTGTTGCCGGTGAGGATGACATTGTCGGCGCTGTCCACCGCCAGGCCCTGGACGTGCTGGGACTCCATGTTCCGCGAGTATAGGTTTGTCCAAATCACCACCCCCGCACTGCTGTATTTCACCACGCCGAAATAGAGCTGGCCGGCCACGCCATTCAACGTGCCGGCCACGATGACGTTGCCCCCGCCGTCCACGCGGACCGCCTCGGCAGTGCTGTTCTGGCCACCGAGGTCGAACTGGTTGGTCCACACCAGATCGCCCGTCGCGGCGGCCAGTTTCACCGTGTAGGCATAGGTGGAACCCATGTTGGACCCGTCGCCCGTCACATACACATCCCCCGCCGCGTCCACGGCCACGGACCTGGGCACGTCGTTGCCCTGGCCGGCATACGAGGAGCGGTTCGTCCAGAAGGGCGTGCCGTCCGCCAGATACTTGATCGTGAGGTAGTCCGTGTAACGGTTGGTTTCCGAGGAGCCCGTCACGATCACCTGGTTGCTGGCATCCACCGCCACCGCCATGGGCACGTCTTCCCCGAGCCCGTCGAAGCGGTTCGACCAGACCAGCGCGGCGTCGGCGTCATACTTGAGGGTGAGGAAATCGTGCGTCGCCCCGCCGTAGTCCACCAGGACGACCACCGCCCCGGCGCTGTCCACCGCCAGCCCCTTAACCTGTAGCGAGTCGCTGGCCCCGTCGCCAGCGACGCTGGTGTTCCACAGGGCGGTGCCGCTGTTGGAATACTTCGCGACGACGACCTTATACTGCGTGCCCTTCGTAGGCAGGCGTTCGTCGCCCGCCATGATGACATTGCCTTGGGCGTCGGTGACCACTTTGACGCCCGAACTGGTGGCGGTCGTGACGTCGCGCACCCACTCCTGCACGCCGTCCGTGGCCGGGAAGTTGGTGAAGGTGAAGCTCGGCGCGACGTTCACCGGGGCCACGATGAGAGTGAAGCTGTTCGTCGCCCGGTCCACGCCGCCATTGTCCGTGCCGCCGTCGTCCTGCACCATGACCGTCACGGTCACCACGCCATTGGCGTTCGCCGCCGGGGTGAACCGCAGCGTGCCCTCCACCGTGAAGTAGGGCTGGACGGCGAACAGCGCCGGGTTGCTGTTCGTAGTGGTGGCGTTCGTGACGGCCTGCCCGGCCTCCACCGCAGCGAAGGTGGCGAACGCGGTGAAGGTCTGGGCTCCGACATCCTCCAGCACCACCTGATTGTTCGTGGTGAAGGCAATCGTCGGCGCGTCATTCACTGGCGTGACGCTGAGGGTCAGCAGCACCAGCGCGCTGCCGTTGGTTCCGCCGTTCGCCGTGCCGCCGTCATCCTGCGCCTGCACCTGTAGAAAGGCCGTCCCGTTCACATCCGGGGCCAGCGTGAAGGTCAGCGTGCCCGCCACATCCAGCGCCGGCTGGACGGTGAAGAAGGCCGTGTTGGTCGTGGTAACGACATAGTTCGTGATGGCCTGCGCCGGCTCGGGGACCGGCCCGGTGGCGGTGATGGCGATCTGATTGGCCAACGTCACCGCACCCGCGTCCTCCAGCACCACGATGGTGTTGGAGGCGAAGGTGAAGCTCGGCGCGTCGTTCACCGGCGTCACCGTGATGGTGAAGGTGCTCGTCGTCTGGTTCACCCCGCCGTCCGCCGTGCCGCCGTCGTCCTGCGCGGCGACGGTGATGGTGGCGACGCCGTTGGAGTTCGCCGCCAGCGTGAAGGTCAGCGTCCCGTTCAGCGCCACCGCCGGGGCCACCGCGAACATCCCCGGCGCGCTGCTGGTCACGGTGTAGTTCGTGACGCTCTGCCCCGCCTCATCCGCCGGGCCGACGCTGGCGGTCACGAAGCCCGGCAGCGTCTGCGCCGCCGCGTCCTCCAGCACCACCACATCGTTCGTCGCGAACGTCAGCCCCGGCGCGTCGTTCACCGCCAGCACGGTGATGACGAAGCTGTTCGTCGTCCGGTCCACGCCGCCGTTGGCCGTGCCGCCGCTGTCCTGCGCGATGACCGTGATGGTGGCGGAGCCGTTCGAGTTCACCGCCGAGCGGAAGGTGAGCGTCCCATTGAGGGCGAGGGCGGGCTGGACGGCGAAGAGCGCGGGATTGTCATTCGTGGTGCGGACGCTGGCCAACGTCTGCCCTGGCTCCGGCCCGGAGAAGCTGGCGAAGCCGACCGCCCGCAACAGGCCGGCATCTTCAAACACGACGACGGGGCTGGTCTGGAAGGTCAGCACGGGCGCCTGATTGGGCACCAGCACCGTGGCGGTCACGAGGTCGTTGGCCGTGTTGCGGTCCGGCACTTCGCTCGACACCCGGGAGCAGAACTGAATCTGGCCCACATTCGTCGGCGCGAGGGTCAGCGTCAGGGTCGCCCCGGCACCCACCGCCAAAGCGCCGACGTTCCAGGTGCCCGTCCTCGAATCGAACGCGCCCTGCGAAGCGACAGCGGACACGAGTTCAATCGGGCCGGGGTCGGCATTGGTGACCACGGTGCTGGTGACGCCTCCCGGCCCGAGGTTCGTCACGGAGAGCGTGGTCGTGAAGGACGCGCCCACCAGGGCGCTTTCGGGCGCGGTGCCGGTCAACTGCAGGTCCGTCGTCGGGATGTCGAACTGGAGCTGATCGAGTTCCAGTCCGTTGGTCACGTTAAAGACACGCAGAGCCGAGATTCCCCCTGAAAATTCCACGCCGAGAAAAGCCGTTGAAACCGCGCCCCCAATGTTAGGAACTCCGGCATGTGTCACTGGGCCGACCATGCCAAGCGAATTGCCGTTGGTGCCAAATGCTTCAAAGCCAGTTCCCTCAAAGTTGTCGCCAGAGTAGGCAAGGCCCACCTTCGTGGGCAGGCGCCCCAGCGCCACCGGATCGAATGTGATCGTAACCGAATTCGTGCTGGCGATGAGGTAGGTGTGCCCGTTCGTGCCTCTGCCATCCACGACACCGTCATCGGCATCCACAGAGTGAGTCACACTGGATGGGCCCAGAACCACACCTGTGGAAGCAGAGACACCTGCGAGATTGAAAGCCCCGCGCTCGAAGTCCTCCAGCGTGAACGTGCCGTCGAGAACACCAGCAAAGAAAGGACTGTTCGTGCGGCTGACATAGCGCCTGTTATCCGGCAGATAGAACAGCGCCCCGGCGGTGGTCTGATTCACTGTGATGGTGGAGAGCGCCGCGTTGTTATTCAGGTTGGAATCAAGCTGGTCGCGCTGCGTGATGGCGACGATCACATTGCCCTCGCCCAAGTTGGTCGCCACCAGCGTCACTGTGGCCGTCGCACTGCCGTTGGCCAGGAGGTCGCCCACCGCCCAGCGGTCGTTGCCCAGCGTGCCCTGCGACACCGTGCCGGAGAGGAATTGCAGAAAGTCCGGGGCGCGGTTGCCCACCACCAGCCCGGTGGCGGGCGCGGCGCTGCGGTTCGTGACCGTGAGGGTCAGCGTGAAGGGGCTGCCCACCGTCTGCGCCGGGACGCTGGAGAGGCTCACGGCCACGTCCACCACGCCGAAGTTCGGCGGACCCAGCGTGGTCGCGGCGGCGAACACGTCGCTCTGGGCGTTCGCGTCGCGGTTGTCGAGGTTCTCCGCCTCGCTGGTGAAGAGAATCGTCGAGCCGTCCGCGCTGATGACGGGCTGGAAGCTGTGGCCGTTCGCCGCGACGCCGCCGAGGTTCACGCGGGAGATGATCTTTGTGGCGTTGGTCGCCAGGTCGCGGAGGAACACGTCGGTCTTGCCGTTGGTGTCCGCCGTGCCGACGTCCGACGCCTCGCTGAAGAACGCCACGTAGCGCAGGTCCGCGCTCATGCTGTAAGCCCCCAGGCCGGACGCGGCGTTGCCCGCGCCGGTGCCGTAGCGGTTGATGCTGACGAGGGTCGTCGTGTCGTTAATGTGGTCGCGGAGGTAAACGTCCTGCTTGCCGTTCGTGTCATTCGCCACCAAGTCCGCCGCGAGGCTGGCGAAGAGCACCTTCGTCCCGTCCGCGCTGAGGAACGGCGTGAAGGACGCGGGCAGCACCGTCGACACACCGCCGTTGCCCCCCGCCGCCGTGCCAGAGCGGTTCACGCTCACGAGCTTGGTCACGCCGAGCTGCATGTCGCGCACGAAGACATCCGGGAAGTCGTTCGTGTCCGGGAGAGTCACGAGGTTCGTCGCCTGGCTGGAGAAGGCGATGTAGCGCCCGTCCGCGCTGATGACGGGGTCGAAGGAGAGCCGGTTGCCCGCGCCCGTGCCGGCGACGTTCACGCTGACCAGCTTGGTCGTCCGCGTCTGGAGGTCGTGGACGAAGACATCGTTCAGCGAGTTGAAGTCATTCGTGACGAGGTCATTGGCCCGGCTGAGGAAGGCGACGTAGCGGCCGTTCGCGCTGAGGACTGGGACGCCGGCGGAGCCGTTGCCGCTGAAGCCATTCGTGTTGATGCTGGCGAGGTAGGTGACGTTCGCATCCAAATCGCGCGCGAAGGCGTCCGCCGTGCCGTTACTGTCGTTGGGCACCAAATCCGCCGCCGTGCTGGCAAAGGACACGACGCGCCCGCTGGCCGAGAACTGCGGCGAATAGGAGGCCCCGGCCCCACTCCCGCCCGCGGGCGTGCGGCTCACCAGCGTCACGCTGTCGTCGTGCGCGTCCCACACGAACACGTCGTAGTCCGCGTTGTTGTCATTGGCGACGAGGTTGCTGGCGCGGCTGTGAAAGGCCACGTAACGGCCGTCGGGCGAAATGACCGGCGCGTCCGAGTCCGCGTTGCCGCTCGCGCCCGCCGGCGTGCGGCTCACCAGCCGCGTGGTGCCGGCCACGCGGTCCCGCCAGAAGACATCGCGTGCGCGGTTGTTGTCATTGGTGACGAGGTTGGACGCCTCGCTGACGAAGGCGACGAACTGGCCATTGCTGCTGACGACGGGGTTGAGCGACGCGCCATTGCCGCTCGCGGTGTCGCCGGCGGTGATGCTCAGGAGTTCAAAGTCCCGCACCGGCACCGTGGAGACCGTGAGCGCAAACGAGGCGGCGCGCTGCAACCCGCCTTGGTCCGTGAAGAAGATCAGCACCGCGTAGGAGCTGCCCGCGTCCGCCGGGGCGGGCGTCCACGAGAACGTCACGCTGGCCGGCGAGTTCACCGAGGTGCCGTCTGCCGGGGTGAGGGTCGCGCCGGGGGGCAGGCCCTGATGGTTGATGCGCAGCGGGCCGCCCTCCGGGTCCGTGCCCACGAACGTCGTCGTGAACCGCTGGTTCGCCAGGAGGGTGATGGAGCCGTTGGTGCCCGTGACGGTCGGGGGGAGGTTCGTGAGCGAGCCAGCGAGTTCGATGATGAAGTCCAGCGGCACGAGGCCGTTCGTGCCGGTGGTGTTGCCTGGGCGGCGTTCCTCGACGATGACTTGCAGCGTGAACTTCTGCCCGCTCGTCCCGCCCTCGGTGTTCCAGTTCAGCACCCCGCCCGGCGTGACGCTGATGACGTTGGTGCCGACGGTGGGCAGCGTGAAGATGGACGATTCCGCCCCGGTCGCCAGCCGCACGCTGAAGGCGTCGCCGTCCGGGTCCACGATGGGCAGCGCGATGGAGTTGTTCGTGCCCGCCTGCATCTGGAGGATGACCGGCACGGTGGTGACGGGCGAGCCGGTGTTGGCCGGGTCCCGCAGGTCCACCAGCATGGCGAAGGACTCGCTGCCGGTGGCGTTCAGCAGCGAGTCGATGCGGCAGCACCCGGAGCCGCTGACCTGGAAAAGGCCGTTGGAGGGGTAGGTATGGGTGGTGGTGTAGCGCCGGACCTCGTATTGCTCACCGGCGATGTCGGAGAGCGTGGCGATGAGCGTGCCCGTGGCCGTGTTGAAGCTCCCGGTGGTGTCGCCAAACTGGTAGGAAATCTCCCCGGAGCCGGTGCCGATGCGCCACGCTTCCGTGACGGTGATCTCGACCGCGAGCGCGTTGGCCCCCGGCGCGCGCTTCCAGGCGAGGTTGGCGAAGCGGAAGTGCGAGGCGTCCGCAGTTTGCGTCAGGCCGCACACCAGCGCGGCGGCCAACAGGAAGACAAGGGGGCGAAAGACGGTTTTCATGGTGTGGGAAGGATGCCGCCGGCATCCGCTCCAGCGGGGAGGCAGCCTGCCATTGCGTCCCCGGTGTTTGCGCGTTGCCGTCCGGTTGTTGGTTTGACGAAGGAAGCCGATATCGAGGCTCCACGCAAGCAAGGAATCCCTCCGTGGCCACCGCCAGCGAGTGCGGTGGGGGGGGGGCGGCCCGCAGCGCCGGGCGCGCGCCGAGACCCGTGTGTGGCTGCGCCCGCCCGCCGAACGCGAGCTGCACAACGCGGCGATGGACTGCGGAGAACCAAGCAGCGTTTCCCCAGGAAGGCACAGGGCGGGGTCAGCCCTGGTTTACAATTTCTTTTCAGGCAGATCCGAATTGGGCACTTCCCGCTGAAACTGTCCGCGTCGCGCGGCGTCTGAACCCGTGCTCAAAATCATGACCCTGCGATCCTTCGCCCGCCTCGTCCTCTGCGCGGGCCTCCTCGCCGGCCCGGCCCGTGCCGCCGAGCCGTTCCTCGACAAGGTGGATGTCTTCGAGGCGAGCAAGGAAGGCTACACGCTCTATCGCATCCCCGGCGTCGTCGTGACGAAGCGCGGCACGTTGTTGGCCTATTGCGAGGCGCGTAAGAGCGATAAGGGCGACTGGGGCACCATCGACATCCTCCTGCGCCGCTCGACGAACAACGGCGCAAGCTGGCAGCCGCGCGTGAAGCTCGCCGACGTGCCCGGCCCGAAGGCGAAGAACCCCGTCGCCCTCGCCCAGAAACTCGCGACCACCGACGAGGTCACCTACAACAACCCCGTCGCCATCGCCGACGCTTACGGCACGGTCCACTTCCTCTTCTGCCTCGAATACGCCCGCTGCTTCTACCTGCGCACGGATGACGACGGCCTCACGTTCAGCCGACCCGTCGAGATTACGGCGGCCTTCGACACGTTCCGGCCCAAATACGACTGGAAAGTCCTCGCCACCGGCCCCGGCCACGGCATCCAGCTCAAGACCGGGCGGCTCGTGGTGCCCGTGTGGCTCTCGCTCGGCACCGGTGGGCACGCGCACCGGCCTTCGGTCACGTCGGTGATTTACAGCGACGACCTCGGGCGCACCTGGGTGCGCGGCGAGATTGCCGGGCCGAACGAAGGCGACTGGAACATCCCCAACGAGACGTGCGCCGTGCAGCTCGCCGATGGCCGCGTGCTGTTGAACATGAGAAGCGAATCCAAGGCGAACCGCCGCCTCCTCACCACCAGCCGCGACGGCGCGACGGCCTGGAGCAAGCCGCAGTTCCACGAGCAACTGGTCGAACCCATCTGCATGGCCAGCATGGTCCACCTCAGCGAAATGCCCGCGTCGGACAAGCACCGCCTGCTCTTCTCGAACCCGCACAACCTCGCCCGCGCCGACGGCAAGGAAGCTCCCGGCAAGGGTCGCGACCGCAAGAACGTCTCCGTGAAACTCAGCTACGACGAGTCCGTGACGTGGCCGGTGAGCAAGACCGTCGAGCCGGGCTTCAGCGGCTACAGCGACCTCGCGGTGGCAAACGACGGGACCATCCTGCTCTTCTACGAACGCGGCAGCACGGACGGCAAGGACATCTACCGCACCGGGTCGCTCACCGTCGCGCGCTTCAACCTCGAATGGCTCACGGATGGGAAGGACACGCTGCCCGGCGCGGGCAAGGGGAAGAAATGAGCGGGCCCCGTTCGGGTAAAACAAATTCCAAGCTATGAAACGAATCAGCCTGCTGCTCGCCGCCCTGTGTCTGTTCAGCACCCCAGCCTTCGCCGCCGACGCGCCCGCCAAGAAACCCGCCGAGCCGCCCAAGGCCAAGGCCCCCGAGCCGCAGCGCGCCCCCACGCAGGCCAACGTCGCCTACGGCACGCACGAACGGCAGGTGCTGGACTTTTACAAGGCCGACTCCGCCACCCCCACGCCCGTCGTCTTCCACATCCACGGCGGCGGCTGGGTGGCGGGGGGCAAGAAGAGCGTGGCCAGCTTGGAGCAGTATCTCGCGGCCGGCATCTCCGTCGTCTCCATCAACTACCGCTACAGCACGCAAGCGCAGCTCGCCGGCGTGAAGCCGCCCGTCGAGTGGCCCATCAACGACGCCGCGCGCGCGCTCCAGTTCGTCCGCAGCCACGCGAAGGACTGGCACCTCGACCCGCAGCGCATCGGCGCGACCGGCGGCAGCGCGGGCGCGTGTTCCAGCCTGTGGCTGGCGTTCCACCCCGACCTCGCCGACCCGAAGAGCGCCGACCCCGTCGCGCGCGAATCCACGCGGCTGTGGTGCGCGGCGGTGATTGGCGCGCAGACCTCGCTCGACCCGCAGCAGCTCAAGGAGTGGACGCCCAACAGCCGTTACGGCGGCCACGCCTTCGGCTTCATGCCGGACCCGAAGGACAACAAGACGCGCGACACGCAGTTCGCCGCGTTCCTCGCCGCGCGTGAGTCTGTGCTGCCGTGGATTAAGAAGTATTCCCCCATCGAACACGTCACCGCCGATGACCCGCCCATCTGGATGATTTACTCCACGCCGCCCGCGCTCGGCCAGGAGCAGAAGGACCCCACGCACACCGCCAACTACGGCGCGAAGCTCCAGGAGAAGTGCAAGGCCATCGGCGTCGCCTGCGAGTTGGTCTATCCCGGCGCGCCGGACGTGAAGCATCCCAAAGTCGAGGACTACCTCATCGCCACGCTCAAGGCGGCAAGACGGTGAGGTGGGCGGATCGGATCGGGGACCCGCGTTGGTAGGGCGCGCTGTCCTCAGCGCGCCGCCGAAGGCCTACAGCGTCCGGGTGGCCGACGGCGGGGTGAGGACACCCCGCCCTACCGACGCGGATGGAGCGCGGACGCCCACGTCCGCAGCTGGCCGCCTTCGTGCTCGTAATCCTCCGCCCAATCCTAATCCTTCCCCCGCGATGAACCTGCTCTTCGTGTCGAACCTCTTCCCCGACTCGACCGCCCCCGGCCACGGGCAGGTCAACGCCACGGTGCTCCACCAACTCGCGCGCCATTGCGACATCCGCGTCATCGCCCCGCGCCCGGTGCTGCCCTTCAAGAGCTGGCGGGGCCGCACCCCGCGCGACGAGGACCGGTGCTTCCAGCCCCTCTACGTCCGCACTTTCTACATCCCCAAGTTCGGCGGCCCGTGGAACCACCGGCTCATGGCGCGCGCCCTCCGCGACCCGGTGCGCCGCCTCCGCGCGGAGTTCCCCTACGACGTCGTCCTCGGGGCGTGGGTCTATCCCGACGCCTGCGCGCTGGACCTCCTCGCGCCGGAGTTGCAGGCCCCGCTGGTTGCCATCGCGCAGGGCACCGACGTGCATGGCTACTTGGATATGCCGCTGCGCCGCCACGCCATCGTGCAAGCCCTCAGCCGTGCCGCCGCCACCATCACGCGCAGCAAGGACCTCGCGAAGCGGCTCCATGAGGCGGGCGTGCCCTTCATGAAGCTGCGCCCCATTTACAACGGCGTGGACACCGCCACCTTCCGCCCCGGCGGCACCTTGGCTGCGCGCCCGGAACTCGGCCTGCCGGCGGACTCGCAGATGATTCTCTACGTCGGCAACTTCCTGCCGGTGAAGAACCCGCTGCTGCTCGTCAGCGCGCACGCCCGCCTCTGCCGCACCGCCACTCGACCGTGCGAACTGGTCATGATTGGCACCGGCCCGTTGGAGGCGAAGGCCCGTCAGCTCGCGAATGCCGGCGGCTTCGGCACGCACGTCCGGCTCGTGGGCCGCAAGTCCCCGGCGGAGGTCGCCCGCTTCATGCAAGCCGCTGACATACTCTGCGTGCCGAGCAAGAACGAAGGCGTGCCCAACGTCATCCTCGAAGCCTTCGCCTGCGGCCTGCGCAGCGTGGCCACGCGCGTCGGTGGCATCCCCGAGGTGCTGGACAAAGATTTTCTAGGTCGCCTTGTCCCCAGCGCCGATGTGGACGCCCTCGCCCACGCCCTCGGCCAGACCCTCCTCGAAACCCCGGACCGTCCCGCCATCCTCCGCCACGCCGCGCAATTCTCGTGGGAGCAAACGACGGAGCGCTATATGTCCGTGCTGAAGGAAGCCTGCGGGGAAAAACCGACGAAGTAGGCCCGGCTCACCGCCGGTCGTAGAGCATCCCCGGCACGCCGCCTTCCCAACCCTTGGGGGTGTTCCACGGGCGGCTGGACTGGTTCTCCGGCTCGCCGGTGGCGCAGCCCGTGGCCAGCACGAGCGCGAGGAGCGCCACAACGGCCAGCAGACCGCGACCGAGTTGGAGCAAGCGCGCGTTCATGTCACTTCTTAGGCGGCAGGACGGTGGAGGACGGGGTGAGGACGGCGTCACCTTCGAGGATGTCGCTCTTCTTGAAGCCGGCCATCACGTTGGCGATGGCATAGTCGGTTTCGACCCGGGAGACTTTCACCCGGGCCACGAGCCGACCCTCGCGGCTGATGCTCAGTTCGCCGTTCTTGAGCAGGCCGTGGTTGGCCCCCATGTCGATGATGACGAAGTCCCACTTGGGGTCCACGGCAGCCACTTTGCCGCTGAGGCTGGGCAGCACGACCGCGCCCTTGGGGTTGATGAAGGACGCCAACTCACCGGAGGCCTTGATGTGCTGGGTCATCAGCACGCGCTGCTCGACCTTGAGCGTGGCGAGTTCGTTGGTGGCCTTGGGCAACTCGGCGTTGATCTGCTTGATGACGGGCGGGGTCAGTCCCAGCTTCTGGAGGTCGAAGTATTCCGTGCTCTGGACCTTGATGGCTTCGGTCTCCTGCTTGGCCTTGTTGGTTTCCTGGGCAGCGGCAATGGCCTTCGCCTTCTCGGCCTCGGCGACCTTCGCGGCCTCTTCCGCAGTCTTCTTGGCCTCGTCGCGTTCGCCCGTGACGCCATCCCGCTCCAGTTCGGCTTTGTCGGCGCGGCCCTTCTGCTTCGTGCCTTCATCCTTCGACTTGCCCAGTTCCTCGGTCACCTTCTTCTCCTTGTCCTTCAGTTCTTCAAGGAGTGGACGGAGCTTCAGTTCGCCCACGGCGATGACGCCGGCGCTGGTGAGCGCCACCAGAAACAGGAGGATGCGAAGAACAATCATGGTTTTGGGTCGTTCGGTTAAATCGGCAAGGATAATTAGCGGCGTGACGGAGGGGTGTCAACGTCCGCCTTGGTCAGTAGAGGACGGTGAAGCTCCCATCCGGCTCGGCCACCGCTGCCGCCAGACCCCACATCGGCACGCCGTCGCGCCGCTGCGGCGGGCCGGCGGGCGGGCCGTCCTTGGCAAACACCTGCCAGGCCAGCGCGCCGCCGCGTTGCCAGCCGGTGCCTTCGGTCCAGACCACGAGGGTCTCGCCGGACTTGTTTACGGCCAGGACGGGGTGCTTGCCCTTCACCATTACCGCCGGACCGGCCGGGGGCGTGGCTTTCACAGTCTTGGCGTCGAGGGACGCAAACTGGATTGGCCCCGCCGTCTCCCACGCGGCGAAGACGCGGCCGCCGACCTCGGCGAGGAACTCGCTGCTCATCGGGCACTGGCCGACGCGCCAGCGGTGGACGTAGTCACCACTGAAACGCTCGCCACGGTCGCGGGAGACGAGGAGCATCATGTCGCGGTCGAGCGCGGTGGAGGCGGTGCGGAAGAGGGCGAAAACGTTGCCCTGCGCGTCCGCGAAGGCACGCATTCCGCAGCAGCCGCACGCGCCGCTGGCCTCGGGGCTGACTTCGCGTTCGGGTTGGAAGGTTTTGCCCTCGTCCTTTGAGCGCGCGAGGAAGACGGCCCGGCCCACTTCCCCGGCTTTGTTGTCCGGCGGGGAGCCGTGCCAGAGGGCATAGACATTGCCGTCGGCGTCGGCGGCCACGGTGCCGCCGCCGTCGAGGTGGAGGGTGCCGGCGATGAGGTTGCGTTGCGGCTCGAAGGCGGTGCCGGCGTCGTTGAGGCGGGTGTAGAGGAGCGGCGAGCTTTGCGTGGCGGGCTTGGGCAAGGCCTGGCCCGAGCCGTTCCACACGATGTGGACGCGACCGGCCTTGCCCAGGGCAAACTGCGCGCCGCGAATGGTCCCGATGGCGATGGCGCTGCTGGGCTGGCTGTTCACGCGCAGCGGCGCGGAGAAGTCGGTCTTGCCGGCGGCGCGGCGGCTGTAGAAGACGTCGCATGCCTTGGGGTCGCCCGCGAGATAGACGAGGTGGAGCGTGCCGCGTGCGTCCACGATTGCCTGGGGCTGCAACCCGCCGCCGGGCACGCGCTGGAGGCGGACTTCAGCGGCGGGGGCGGCGAGACAGGAGAACGCGGCGAGGAGACAGGCGATGGCGGACTTGGTTTGCATGGGGGCGAGGGAAGCGCAGTTGGCAGGGACGCGCAAAGGGATTCTGGGCCAGGGCTGTGAGCGCTTCCCCGAGCGAGGAGGTTTACAACCGGAGCAAGATTAGGATTAGGATCATGAGCAGGCAGGGACGGCAGTTCGGGGCTTCCTGCTCGTAATCCTGATCCTATTCCTGCTCCGGATTTTGTCTCCCGGTTCACCGGAAGCCAGTGCCCGCTTGCCGCCGCCGGGGGCGGGGTCACAGACTTGCCGCATGAGCAGCTTGCCGGAACTCACCGCTGAAGAACTTGCCATCTACGAGTGGCAGATGTGGTTGCCGGGCTTTGGCGAGGCGGCGCAACGGAAGCTCAAGGGCGCGTCGGTGCTCATCTCAAGGGTCGGTGGTCTCGGCGGCAACGTGGCGTATCAGCTCGCGGCGGCGGGTGTGGGCCGGCTGGTGCTCGCGCACGGCGGCAACCTCCGGCCGGGCGACTTGAACCGTCAGCTCCTCCAGACCCACGACGGCCTGGGGCAGCCGCGCATGGCCAGCATCGTGCAGCGATTGAGGGAGTTGAACCCCCGGCTCGAAACCATCGCGGTGGCGGAGAATGTTTCCGAGGCGAACGCGGCGGCGCTCGTGGCACAGGCGGACGTGGTGGTGGACGCCGCGCCGTTGTTCGAGGAGCGGCTCGCGCTGAACCGTGCGGCGGTGGCGGCGGGCAAGCCGATGGTGGAGTGCGCGGTGTATGCCTTCGAGGCGCACGTCACCACGTTCATCCCGGGCCGCACTGGCTGTCTGCAATGTCTCGTGCCGGAGATTCCACCAGACTGGCGGCGGCGTTTCCCCGTGCTGGGCGCGGTGAGCGGCACGGCGGGCTGTCTGGGCGCGGTGGAGGTGGTCAAGCTGCTGACCGGCTTGGGCGAACCGCTGGCAGGGACGCGGCTGGTGATGGATTTAGGGACTATGCAGTTCCGGCGGCTGAACCTGACGCGGCGCGCGGACTGTCCGGTGTGCGGGCGAGGAGCAGCAGGCGGGGATTTATAAGGAGAGCAGGAGAGCAGGAGAAAGGCAGCGCGGGCGAGGGTTCAGCTCCTCCTGCCTTCCTGCTCTCCTTATAAACCTCTTCCCGCCTCCTCCTGGTTCAGTCCAGCGCGATTTGGCCGCTGACGACGCGGGCGTAGTAGCCGCCTTGGGCCACCAGGTCCGCGTGCGTGCCGGTCTCGCTCACGCGGCCGTCTTCGAGGACGAGGATTTTGTCCAGGTGGCGGATGGTGGAGAGGCGGTGCGCGACGATGAGCGTGGTGCGACCGCGCATGAGGCGCTTGAGGCTCTCGACCACGAGCGCCTCGCTCTCGGCGTCGAGGGCGCTGGTAGGTTCGTCGAGCAGGAGGATGGGGGCGTCCTTGAGGAAGGCGCGGGCGAGGTTGAGGCGCTGGCGTTCGCCGACGCTCAAGCGGGCCGCACCGTCGCCGACCACGGTGTCGTATTTCTGCGGGAGGCGCTCGATGTAGGCGTGGGCGTTGGCGGCCTTCGCGGCGGCCTCGACTTCGGCGCGGGTCGCGCCGGGGCGGCCGTAGGCGATGTTTTCCGCGATGCTGGTGGGGAGAAGAATCGGTTCCTGCAAGACGATGGCGACGTGGGCGCGGAGGTCGCGGACGCGGAGGGAACGGAGGTCCGCGCCGTCCAGTTGGATGCTGCCGCCGGTGGGGTCGAAGAAGCGCGGGACCAGGTTGAGCAAGGTGGTCTTGCCCACGCCACTGGGGCCGATGATGGCGGCGGACTGGCCGGGGGCGAGGGTGAAGCTGAGGCCGCGCAGGATGTCGCGGTCGTCGGCGTAGCGGAAGATGACGGCGGAGAAGGTGAGTTCGCCTCGCAAGCTTGAGCGAACGACGGACTTGGCCTCGGGCGCGTCCTTCACTTCCTCCGGTGTGTCGAGGATTTCAAAGACCCGCTTCGCTCCGACGCTGGCGTTAGAGACGGTCGCGCCGACGTGGGAGAGTTGGTTGAGCGGTTCGTAGAACTGGCCGAGGTAGGTGAGGAAGATGAGGAGTTCGCCGAGCGTCGCGGTGCCGCGCAACACCTCGTTAGCTCCCAGCCAGAGGATGCCCGCCGTGCCGCCGCCGAAGACGGCGGTGATGGCGAACCAGTAGGCGACTTCCCAGCCGTGTTGCGCGAGGCGGCGTTCCTGCGCCTGCTCGGTGTGGGTGCTGAAGCGCGCGGCCTCGTGGTCTTCGCGCGTGTAGCTCTGCACGAGCGGGAGGGCGGCGATGTTTTGCTGCACAAGCGAAGTCACCTGGCTGTCGGCCTGTTGGGCGGACGCGCCCTGCTCCGTCATGCGTTTGCCGAAGGTGCGGATGACGAGGAGCAGCAACGGGACGGTGGCGAGGGCGACGAGCGTGAGCCGGCCGTTCAGTTGCGCCATCACGACGACCATCAAGCCGAACGACACCGCCGCGCTGACCGAGGTCATCATGCCTTGCTGGAAGAGGGTCTGGAACGAGTAGGTGTCCCAGGCGGCGCGATGGATGAGGTCGCCGGTGTTGCGGCCCTGGTGGAAACGGAGCGAGAGGCGCTGGAGCCAGCCAAAGACTTCGTTGCGCACGCGGCGCAGGCCGCGCAGGCCGATGCTGATGGCGAGGAAGTTTTGCGTGGCGTTGAGGCCGCCTTGCAGGAGATGGAGCAGGACGGTCGCGCCGGCGAGCAGGGCGATGAGGGTGGCTTTGTCGCCGGACCAGGCTTGGAGCGCGGTGGGCAGGGCCTTGGAGCCGAGCACGCTGTCCACGAGCACGGCCATGGGCCAAGGCTTGAGGAGGTTGGCACCGATGCCGGCGAGCATGAGCGCCAGCACGCCGGCGATGCGCGCGCGCTCAGGGCGGAAGAATTGCAGGGCGCGGAGGAGCGTGCTCACGGCAGCCGGGGGCTCAGGCAAGCAAGGAACCGCTGAGGAGAGGCCCGCAGGGGTCAGAAAAATCAAGGCAGGAAGATGACATTTTTCTGACCTAATCTTGCTGACCAAAGTGGCGGCTCATGAGTCAAGGGAGCGCCTCAATACTTCTTCGAGAACTTCTTGCGAGAATCGTCGTCTGCGGCGGCACCGCCCACTTCGCTTGCCGGAGCAGGCGCGGGCGGTTCCACGGCCGGCGCGCGGGCCACGGGCGCGGCGGGCGCGGCGGCCTGGTCCTGCTGCTCGATGCAGGCGACGAAGGCCAGGCGCGTGCCAACCAGGCTTTGCTTGAGGAGTTGTTCCTCGTCCTTGCCGAGGTTGCCCTTGGTCTTCACTTCCAGCATCTCGAGTTGGGCGATAAACATCTGCGCGCCCTCCAGGTCGGTGATGGTCTCGCCGGTCTCGGGGTGCGGCATCTGACCTAGGAGCATCAGCGCCATCTGGGCCTGCTGCATGACCATGCTGGCGAAGAGGGAGGCCATGTGTTCGTCGCGGCTGACGGGCGCTTCGGCGGTGGTGGTCGGAGTCATTCGGAGGGGTTGGGGAAGGGAAACTCGGTGGTCAGGAGCAGTTGATGCAGGCGCTTGAGCCGTTCCTCAATCTGCGGCGTGGCGAGGAGCATCTGCCGCGCAAACGGGTCGCCAATCAAGGTGCTGGCGATGAGGTCGGCGAGCTGCTCGGGCGACTTGACGCGGGCCAGGTGCCGGCCGAACTGCTGGAAGGAGGCGTTGGCGAGGGCTTGGATTTGCTGCATCTGCTTGGCCTGCTCGGGGTCGGCGGGCAGCGGGATGTT
>JAYTIO010000469.1:0-2937 GCA_043731805.1 Pedosphaera sp.
TCGCGGTGGCGACCTTGGTGTCGTTCTGCTCGGACAAGGCCGCGTCGCGTTGCTGACGGAGCGCGTCAATGTTCCCGCCCAAGTCGGCGACGCGCGCCACGACGGCCTGCTCGCGCGCTTCGAGGTCGGCGATCTGCGTCGCGAGCCGTTCGCGCTTCGCGTTGCCCTCCTGCTCCTGCCCGGCGAGCGACTGGGTTTCGTTAACAACCGTGTTGATGCGGTTGTGGAGATTCTGGAGCGACGACTTGAGCGCCTTGAACTCGCCCTCGCGCGTGGCGATGGCGACCTCCTGCGTGCGCAAGTCGGCCTGCGCCTGCTGGAGGCTGGCCTGCAACGCGGTCTGTTCGGCTTGCAGCGCGCCCTTCTTGTGGCTGATGCCGTCCGCCTGCGCCTGCGCCTGCTCAATCTCCGTCTTGAGTCCGGCAATCTGGTTCTTGCGGCCTAGGATGGAGGAAGGGGCCTTGCCATTGGCCCCGCCCAAGGAGCCACCGGTGAAGATGCCTTGGCGGTTGAGCAAATCGCCGGTGAGCGTGGCGAAGTTGTAAGCTCCGTTGCACGCCTGCCACGCCGCCGTGGCGGCAGCGAGGTCGGCGACGATGCGCGTGTTGCCCAGCAGTCCGCTGATGAGGTAGGCGACGGATTCATCCGCCTCGATGACCTTCAAGGCCGACTCGCCGGGCGCGTCAGCCGCAGCCTCGGCGGGCTTGAAGTCGGGATTCTTCAAGCCCAGGCAGCCGATGTTTGCGCGGCCCTTCTTGTTCGTGTTCAAGTCCGCGAAAATTTCCTGCGCGGCCTCGGGCTGCTCGGCGAGCACGAGCTGGAGGTGGTGGCCCAGCGCGCTCTCGACCGCGACGATATACTGGTCCGGCACACGGATGCGGTCGGCGAGCGTGCCGAGCGCGAGCTTGGACTGCTTGAGCGCGGCCTGCGCGCCCGCGCCGAAACCCTCGTGGCTCGTCTGCAACTGCTCCAGCACGTTGAGCCGCGACTTCACGCCCGCCTGCGCGCGGAGGACCGTGTCCAGCTCGTGGCTGACCTGGTTGATTTCCAACTGGATTTCGCGCAGCCGCTTCTGCCGCTCCTCCACCGTGCCGCGCAGGGCGACGACGTTGAGCTTCTCCGTCTCCACGTTCGCCGCGAACTCCGTGAGCCGCGCTTCGAGCCGCGCGCGCTCCTCCTCCAGTTGAATCTTCTCCGAGGAAAGCTTCTCCAGCCGCACGACGTTGCCCTGCTTCTGCAAGTCGAGTGCGTTGATTTCGTTGCGCACGCGGCTGAGTTGCTGCGAGGAGCTGAAGGCCTCCGTCTGCGTGCGACGAAGCTCCTCCTGCCGCGTGATAAGCTCGCGCTCGACCGTCTGCACCGCCTGCTGCTTCGCGCTGAGTTCCCCGCGCAACGTTTCGAGCTTCGCCTGCGACTCCGCCAGCCGCTGCGTGACCGCGACGTGTTCCTGCCGCGCGTAACCGATGCGTTCCTCGGACTCGTTGATGTCGCGGAAGGCCTTCGTGTTCTGCGCCTCCAGCTCGCGGAGCCTTTCCTCGTTGAACTGGATACGATGCTCGTGGTGCTCCGTCTGGCCCTTGAGTTCGAGGCCCTGCTGCCGCGCCATGTTGATTTCCGCGTCGAGTTCGGAGAGGCGATGGCGGAGCTGTTGCAACTCGTCTTCGCTGCGCAGCACGCTCTCGGAAAGGGCTTCCATCGTCGCGCGGAGCTGCTCGCCCTCGTGCGTGCGCTGGCCAATCTCGTTTTGCAGCGTGTCGAACTGATGCCGCGCGAGCTGCGTGTCGAGATGCTGCAACTCCATCGCGACCTGCTTGTAACGCCGCGCCTTGCCGGCCTGCCGCTGGAGCGAGCCGATTTGCCGCTTCACCTCGCGGATGAGGTCATCGACGCGCAGCAGGTTTTGGTCAGTGTGCTCCAGCTTGCGGAGCGACTCCTTCTTCTGCGCCTTGAACTTCGTGATGCCCGCCGCCTCCTCGAAGACCATCCGCCGGTCCTCCGGCTTGCTCTGGATGATTTGCGTGATGTGGCCCTGCGCCATGATGGAATAGCTCGTCCGCCCGATGCCGGTGCCCATGAAGAACTGCTGAATGTCCCGCAGCCGGCACGCCACCTTGTTGATGTAATACTCGGACCCGCCGTCGCGGAAGATGCGGCGCGTGATGGTGATTTCGTTGAAGGCCATCTCGACGCCCGCCGCCTTGAGCTGCTCGGCGTCCACGTCGCCGATGGTCAGGGAAACCTCCGCCATGCCCAGCGGCTTGCGCCCATCCGTGCCGTTGAAAATCACGTCCGCCATCTCGCCGCCACGCAGCGCGCGGGCGGACTGCTCGCCCAACACCCAACGGATAGCGTCGGCCACGTTGGACTTACCACACCCATTGGGGCCGACGACCGCCGTGATGCCGGGCTGGAAGTTGAGCGAAGTCTTGTCCGCGAAGGACTTGAAACCCAGCACAGTGAGATTCTTCAGATACATGGGGAAAGGTTAAGCCCAACATCCGGTGGGGTGTAAAGCGGAAAGCCACCATATATGGGGGTAAGTTATTCACAATCCGGCTCTCCGCTGTTTTCAGTGGAATGAAAGTCAGCGGGCGAAGGTCCCACTCCCGGAGGGAGCCTGGAACTTAGCCGGGGGTAGAGCGTGAGCGGCACCCCCGGTGAACTGGCACCAACCGCCACGGCACCCCGGAGGGGTGCAGGAAAAGCCAGCTCCAGCACTGCTTTCCGCGACCCCGCTGGGGTCGGAACCTAAGGGTCGGCGATTCCGGGGGGTAGCGTCGCTGTCGCTCCTCACCCCCGGCTAAGTTCCCCCATCCCTCCGGGATGCCAGCCAGCGAACCCGCGTTCACCCCCAATCCATTCCACCGCAAACAGCGGAGAACCAATTTTTTTGAGTTTGAGGGTTTAACTGACGGACTACTGATTTCACCCTGGAAG
>JAYTIO010000470.1:0-3206 GCA_043731805.1 Pedosphaera sp.
GGTGAGGACCTTGCGGTAGTCGGCGCGCGGCGTGCGCGGGGCGACGGGGTAGTTGAAGCAGTTGTCGCCGACGTTCTGCGTGCCGGTGCCGGGGTAGCACGGGTGCTGGTGGATGGAGTGGAAGAAGGCCCCGGGTTTGCCGAGCAGGACGGCCTCGGTGCCGTTGCCGTGGTGGACATCGAAGTCGAAGACGGCCACGCGTTTCGCGCCGGTGGCGAGGGCTTCGAGGGTGGTGATGGCGACTTGGTTGAGGTAGCAGAAGCCCATCGCGCGGTTGCCGGTGGCGTGGTGACCGGGCGGGCGCAGGAGGCTGAACGCCATTTTCCCCTGTCGCGCCAACGCCAACGCGCGGAGGCCGCCGCCGATGGAGCGAAGCGCGTGGTCGTGGATGCCGGGGTGCCCCGGGGTGTCACCGTCGAAGGCGTCGGTGGCGGCCTTCACGCGGGTGAGGTGGTCCTTAGTGTGCGCGCGGAGGATGGTTTCCTCGGGCACGTCGGCGGGTTGGTCCCAGGCGAGTTTGAGTTCGGCCTGGCTGCGGAGCTTCTCCAAGGTGCGCGTGATGCGCTGGGGTCGCTCGGGATGGCCGGGGGAGTGGTAGTTCACGCAGCGTTCGTCGGTGATGAGGTGCAGCGGCATGGGCCAAGGGGATACGGCAGACGCGGCGGGTTTGCAACCGGCGGGTGGACTGAAGCAGATGGGTCAGAAAACCTTTTGACAAGGCCCCGGTCCATTACCTACCGTGCGCGCCGCACTGACACTGGTTGGGGTCGTAGCTCAGTTGGTAGAGCATCACAATGGCATTGTGAGGGTCGTAGGTTCGATTCCTATCGGCTCCACCATTTTTCAGTGCAAAGGAATCAAAGCAGCCACTCGCCGTAACGCCTCGGTCTGTTCTTCACACTCCCGCGTCGGGCGGGCAGAGTCGCCCTAGCTTGAGTGGACTGGACCCCAGCTTCCGCCGAACCGCCCGCGTGCTGGTCGCGATGGTGGCGGGGTTGGCGTTGCTGGGCGGGGCGGCGTGTGATGTCGGCAAGCCGAAGCCGCCGGTCCAACCTCCGCCACCCGAGCCCACGCCCCGCGTCGTGCCCGCACTTACGCCGCCGCCGGCACCGACGAACGCGCCCCCCATGACCCCGCCGGCACCGCGCACACCGACGGAATTGTTTCAGGCGGGACTGAAGTTGTGGAACGGCAAGGGTGTGGCCCGCGACCCGGCGGAGGCGGTGAAACTCTTCCTGGCGGCGGCGGAGCGGGGTCACGTGGAGGCGCAGGCGCAGCTCGGTGCGGCGTATCGCACCGGCGTGGGCGTGCCCAAAAACCCCGAGGAGATGGTGCGGTGGTTCCGCTCCGCAGCCGAGGGCGGCGATGCGCGGTCGCAAGGAGTGCTGGCCTCGCTCTACGGCACGGGCGAGGGCGTGCCGAAGGATTTGTCGGAAGCGGTGAAGTGGTATCGCTTGGCGGCCGAGCAGGGGCTGGTGCGCGCACAGGCGAACTTGGGCGCGATGTATTTCCTCGGCCAGGGCGTGGCCAGGAATCCGGTGGAGGCTTACAAGTGGCTGCATCTCGCGGCGCTCAAGGGTGATCAGGAAGCGGTGAAGAACCGCAGCCTGGTGGCCCTGAAATTGTCCGTGACGCAGATGGCCGAGGGCCGGAAACGCGCGGCGGAGTTCGTGCCGAACAAGGCGCCGTGACGGTCTGGGGCTGGTGGCGGCCCGGGCGTTGGCCGCGTGCCTTGACGCGTCAGCGCCGGGTGCCATTATCCACCACGCGATTTTCGGTTCTGACCTTATGCCTACCTACGACTACGTCTGCGACAAGTGCGGTCACCAGTTTGAGAAGTTCCAGTCCATGAAGGACGCGGCGCTGACCACCTGCCTCAAAGAGGCCTGCGGCCAGAAGCGCTGGGGCAAGGGCAAGGTCCGCCGCCTGATGGGCATGGGCGCGGGACTGATCTTCAAGGGCAGCGGCTTCTACATCACCGACTACCGCAGCGAGAACTACAAGCAGGGGGCCAAGACGGACACCGCCCCGGCCGCCAGTTCCCAAAGCGACAGCAAGGGCGCCGCCGACAGCAAGGCCACGCCGGCCGCTACGCCCGCCGCACCGGCGAAGACCGAGAGCCAGCCCGCCAAGGCCACGCCGGCCAAGACCTGAGTCATGTGCCCCAGCCCCGCCAAGTCCCTGCGTGCCTGGCTGAAGGCGGCGGGCGCGTGCAGCTTGGTGGCCAGTTGGCTCGTCGCTCCTGCGGCGGCGCAACCGTTGCCTCCCGCGCAGGGCATCCTGCGATTGGAGAGCCGGTCGCAGCAGTTCCTCGTGTTCGGCGCGCTGCCCGGCTCGGCGCTCGGCCCGCCCTCGCTCTCGCTCCTCGAGACCAACCACCTCCAGATGGAGCCGACGTTGCTCGTGCTGACGTGCGAGCGAGTGAAGACCGAACTCCTCGCCGAGTTGGGCTTGCCCGACACTTGGGCCGGGCGCATCCAGATCAACGTGCATGGCGAGAAGCCCCCGACGGAGCCAGTCGTCCTCGAATCCCAGTGGTTTCCCAGCGGCTGGCGTTACCAGCTCGTCGTGCCGGGGCAGCTCGAACGCCTGCGGCTGATGCGGGCGCTGACCCGCGCGCTGCTGCTGGAAATCGCGAACCGGGGCAACTCCTCGCAGCGGCTCGCCGAGATTCCCCTGTGGCTCGAAGAGGGCCTCGCCACGCATCTGCTGGCGTTGAACGGCGACACCTTGATTCCCGAAATCCGCACGCTCACCTCAGTCGTGCAGGCCGCGCATCCCGACGTGTTTCTGGAGGCCCGCCGGCAACTGCTCGAACGCGAGCTGGTGGCCTTCGCCGACTTATGTCAGGCGCAGCCGGGCCAGTTCAACGACGGGCAGTGGGAGGTCTTCCGCCGCACCGCGCAGTTGCTCGTCGCCGAGCTGCTCTACCTGCCGGACGGGCGGGCGGGGATGCAGGCCTTCCTCCGCGAGCTGCCCAACTACTTGAACAGCCAGCTCGCCCTGCAACGGGGTTTCGCCGCGCACTTCCCCACCGTGCTGGACGCCGAGAAGTGGTGGGCCGTGGTCTGGATGAACTTCACCGCGCGCGACCGGCACATGCGCTTCTCGCAGGCCAAGGGCCTGCGCCAGCTCGAGGAAATCCTCGCGGCGCCCATCACCGTGCGGCTCGGCACCAACGCGGTGCCCAGCCGCAAGGAACTGCC
>JAYTIO010000471.1:0-14508 GCA_043731805.1 Pedosphaera sp.
GGCGTCCGACACGCCGATTCCGAACCGACCGATCACGAACACGCCATGCTGAAAATTCTCGCCCCCTTGGATCGCAGCCGCCCTTTCTGCGACGGCGTATCGCGGCGTAATTTCCTCAAGATCGGCGGGCTGGGTGCGGCAGGGCTTTCGTTGCCGAATCTGCTGGCGCTCGAGGCGCAGGCGGGCATTCGCAATTCGCACAAGTCGGTCATCCTGATCTACCTCGTTGGCGGGCCGCCGCATCAGGACATGTTCGATCTGAAGCCCGCCGCGCCGCGCGAGATTGCCGGACCGCACAAGCCCATCGGGACGAATGTGCCGGGCATCCAGATTTGCGAACTGTTCCCGCGCATGGCGAAGATGATGGACAAGTTTGTGGTCATCCGCTCGCTGGTTGGCGCGCAGAACGATCACGACGCCTTCCACTGTTACACCGGCCACAGCCGCACCGAGATGGCCCCGGCAGGGGGTTGGGCGCCGTTCGGCAGCATCGTCAGCAAGGTGCAGGGCGGCGTGAATCCCGCGACGCCGCCGTTCGTGAGCATGTGCTACGAGTGCACGCACGGCCCCTACAACGAGCCCGGCCCCGGCATGATGAACGTGGCGCACTCGGGCTTCCGGCCCGTGGGCCCGAGCCGCGCGGAGTTGAAGCTGCAAGGCATCACCTACGACCGTCTCGCCGACCGCACGCGCCTGCTCGCGAGCACCGACCAGTTCCGTCGCGACGTGGACGCCAGCGGGCAGATGCAGGGGCTCGACGCCTTCACCCAGCAGGCGATGGGCGTGCTGACTTCATCGAAGCTCGCCGAGGCGCTGGACTTGTCCAAGGAAGACCCGCGCATTGTCGCGCGCTACGGGCGGGGCGATGAGGTGAAGCGCATTGACGAGAACGGCGCGCCGCGCGTGCCGCAAAGTTTCCTCGCCGCCCGCCGCCTCGTGGAAGCCGGCGCGCGCGTGGTGACGGTGAACTACAGCAAGTGGGATTGGCACGGCGGCAAGGGCAACGACATCTTCACCCGCGAACGCGAGGACTTTCCGATCCTCGATCAGGCCATCACCGCGCTCGTCGAGGACCTCCACCAGCGCGGCATGGACAAGGACACGACGGTCTTGGTCTGGGGCGAGTTCGGCCGCACGCCGCGCATCAGTGCGCAAGTGGGCCGCGACCATTGGCCGCGCGTGGCGATGGCGCTCATGGCCGGCGGCGGGATGAAGTGCGGGCAAGTCATCGGCTCGACCGACCGTCTCGGCGGCGAGGCGAACAGCCGCCCCGTGACGTTCCAGGAAGTCTTCGCGACGCTCTACCACAACCTCGGCATCGACGTGGACACCACGACCATCGTGGACACCAAGGGCCGCCCGCACTACCTCGTGGACGGCGGCGCGCAGCCGATTCGGGAGCTGGTGTGAAAGAGGAGGCTTCTTCGAGTGCCCCAGTTCCTTCAGGCCCTCCGGGCAATCTGCAACCCAAGGCATCACTCACGCTCGCACGCTTGTTCTTCGTCAGCTTCGGCATACTTGCCCTGTTGCTTGGCGGCGTCTGCATTTCCCGAATGATTTCGGGCGGGATAGGCTCGTGGTTCGGGTGCCTGTTTGTGTTTGGCTTCTTTGCTCTGTTGGTTGTCGTTTGGTTCTATTCGGCCCTGAGACTCGGAAAGGCTTTGCCTGAGCGCAGCCTTCGAGCCGCTTGGTGTTTGGCAGTCATTCTCGCGGGTCCCGGCTTGTTGTTGATTGAGTCAGTCGTTCACGTTGCCGATGTCCTGCCGATCTTCCAGCTCTCCACCATTTGCATGATAGTGGCATTGCCGGTCTCTGAATTTGGCTTTCGCGCGTGGCTTAGACCGCTTGTTAAACCAACTCCATGACCGAAACCAAATACTCTGACCGGACCGATTCGTTTGAGGAGAAGCTGCTGCTGATCGAGGCGGCGTGGCGGAAGAAGGACTTCCGGCTGGCGCGGTCGCTGGCGCATTCGCTCCGGCACTCGGCCATGCAGGCGCAGGCGGAGGAGGAAAGCCCCGGCCAGCCGCTCGGCCCGGCGAAACTGGAGCAGGTGGAGTCGCTGCCCGCGCCGTGGCGCGCGTGGGCGCGCGGCTGGAAGTATTGCCGCGCCCTGCACCTCGACGAGACGCTCGGCCTGGACCGGCCGCCGGAACCGGTGGAGGTGCTGCTGAGTTTCCCGGCGCAGCAAGTCGCTTCGCTCGCGCGGGAGGTCCGTGTCGCGCGCGTGGGGGATGGGGTGTTGAAGGAAGTTCCCTGCCAGGTCCACGGCGAGGTGCGGCGCGGGACGGAGCGACTGGCCAAAGTGCTTTTCCTCGCGCGCGGCGTGATGCACCAGCGCCAGACCTTCCTCGTCTTCCACGGGAACCCCGACGCCGAGCTGCCTGCGTATCCGACGGACTTGGAGACGCGCGGCGAGGGCTTCGCGCTGGACATCGAGAACGACTTTTACAAGGCGTCGCTCTCGCGGCAGATGGGCCAGCTCGAACGCCTGAGCCTCAAGCGCGGGGCGGGGCTGGAGCTGTTCGCCGGCGGCGAGGGTCACGGCGAGCCGCCGGGCATTGACTGGGCGCACGACTACGCGGCGTCCGGCCACTTCCAGAAGTTCCGCGTGACGCTGTGGGAGACGTGTCCCGACTACGAGGTCGTGCGCGGGCCGCTTGCGACCATCGTGCGACGCTGGGGTTTTCCGCAATCGCCCGTCCATCCGGTCTTCACGCCCGCGCGGTTGCACGTGGACGTCGAATACCGCTTCTACGCGGGCCTGCCGTGGTTTCACAAGTCCGGCACGATGCGCGCGCTGAAGGACTTCGAGGCCCCCGCGATGCGGGACGACGAATGGGTCTTCAGCGGCAACTCGTTCACCGAAATCCTCTGGATGGGTTCGGACGGCAAGCTGCGCACCGGCACTCCCAACGCCGCGAACCGGGACAACCTCTGGGCCGTGGGCCTCGCGAACCCGCAGACCACGGACTCGTTCGTCGCGCTCTTCCTCGAACACCGCGCCGACGGTCTGCCCGAGCTGAAGCACAACGGTTCGCCCTCGCTCTTCTACAAGTCGCACGGCCAGCTCTGGAGCCGCTACCCGCTGCCGGTGAAAGACGTTCCCGCCGGCGCGGTGTTGCACCAGAAGAACGCCTATGCCGCGCTGCCTTTCACGGCGAAGGACGGGCCGACGATGCTGGAGGAACTTCGGCATCGCCTCGTGAACCCCTTGCTCGTCTCCGTCGGCGAGGTGCCGAAAGCCGAGGCCGCCAAGGAACAGTCCGGCCGCCTCGCGCGCCCCGGCGAGGCTGGCGACAGCCCCATCCCGAAGGCCGCACTCTGGGCCGCACTGCGCGATTGCAAGGACGAGCAGCTCTACAGCGCCGAGATCAACGTCGTGGACCTCGGCCTCGTGCTGGACCTGCGCGTGCGCGGCGACACGGTCCACGTCTTGATGACCATGCCGCATCGTGGCCGGCCGCGCCTCGGCTACTTCGCGTTCGGCTCCGGCGGCAACTCGATGCCCGTCCAGCAGCGGTTGGTGAAAGTGTCCGGCGTGAAGAAAGTAACCGTCGAGCAAACCTGGGAACCCGGCTGGAACTCGAACCGGCTGACGGAGGAAGGTCGGCAGAGACTCGGGTTGGCCGCGTAACCAACCACCCCGGTCGGGTCGGTGATCGCACCCGCCCGTGGGCGACGTTGGCTGCGACCTTCGAGGTCGGCTCAGGCGCGAACAATCTGGTCTATGCCGCTTTGATAGACCGGACAGCAAGTGGTTAGCGGCGGTGCGTTCACGCAAATCAATGGGGCGACCGCAATCGCCTCGCGCGGCTCTGCGGTGATTTGCAGCCGGAGTTCAACTACTCGGGTCGGGACGAGCTGTGGTCGCCCTCGTCCTCGCTCGTCATTTGGAATTGAACGAGGCCGCGCGTAGCGCGGCCCTACCACGACAGGCTTCCTCCAGGCTGGAAGTTTTCCGGTCGTGAGCCTGGAGTTGGGCGGTCAGCCCGGCGTCAGCGCCCGCAGCAGTGCTTGTATTTCTTGCCGCTGCCGCAGGGGCAGGGGTCGTTGCGGCCCACTTTCGGGCCGGTGCGCACGGGTTTGGCCTTGGAGAGTGCGTCGCTGGCTTCGCTGACCATGTCGCTGGCGTTGCCTTT
Organism: Pedosphaera sp.; assembly: GCA_043731805.1. Classification (GTDB taxonomy): domain Bacteria; phylum Verrucomicrobiota; class Verrucomicrobiia; order Limisphaerales; family SXTU01; genus SXTU01. The sequence goes on from JAYTIO010000471.1 coordinate 4,143, forward strand.
CACGGGCGGTTGCGCGCCGTAGGGGGCGCTGTCGGAGTGGCTGGCGACTTGGGGGAGGTTCTTGAGGAAGTTCTCGAAGGCCATCATGCTGGAGGCGCTGCGGAAGATGTTGTGGCAGATCTCGGTCTTGATGTTGACCATCAGCTCGTCGAAGAGCTTGAAGGCTTCCATCTTGTATTCGATGAGCGGGTCGCGCTGGCCGTATTGCCGCAGGCCGATGCTGGTGCGCAGGGAGTCCATGCCGTAGAGGTGCTCCTGCCAGAGCTTGTCAATGGCGCTCAGAACGATGTAGCGCTCGACGTTCTTGAGGGCGTCGGCGTCCTCGAACTGAATCTTCAGGTCGTAAGCGTCGCGCACGGCTTTCGCGAGGAAGTGGCAGACGGCGAACTGGCCAGCGCTCAATCCCTCGAAGGCGGAGCCGGGCACGGGCAGCTCGCCGCCGTCTTCGGCGGTCTTGAGCAGCTTCTCCTCGGGCATGCCGATGGGGAAGTTCAGGTTCACCCAGTCGGCAAGGCCGCGGATGTTCCACTCGGCGATCTCGGTCTCGTGGGAGGTGAACTCGGCCACCTTGGCGAGGACGACTTCTTCCATGATGTCCATGAGGCGGTCGCGCACATCGTCGCCCCGGATGATTTCGTTGCGGAAACCGTAAACGATTTCGCGCTGCTTGTTCATCACGTCGTCGTATTCGAGCGTGCGTTTGCGGGCCTGGAAGTTGTGCTGCTCGACGCGTTTCTGCGCGGTCTGGATGGAGCGGTTCAGGAGCGGATGCTCGAGTTCCTGGCCTTCTTCGAGGCCGACGCGCTCCATGACTTTGACAATCTTGTCGGAGCCGAAGAGGCGCATGAGGTCGTCCTCGAGGGCGATGAAGAAGTGCGACGAGCCGGGGTCGCCCTGGCGTGCGCAGCGACCGCGCAACTGCCGGTCAATGCGGCGGGCCTCATGGCGTTCGGTGGCGAGGACGTGCAGGCCACCGACGGCCGCGACGCCGGGGCCGAGCTTAATGTCGGTGCCACGGCCGGCCATGTTCGTGGCGATGGTGATGGAACCCTTTTGCCCGGCACGGGCGACGATTTCGGCTTCCTGTTCGTGGAACTTGGCGTTGAGCACGGAGTGGACGAGGCCGGCGCGCTTGAGGATGCGGGAGAGGATTTCGCTGCTCTCGACGGCGACGGTGCCGACGAGGATGGGCCGGCCTTGCGCGTGGATGGTCTGGATTTCCTTGAGCACGGCCTCGAACTTCTCGCGCTTGGTTTTGTAAACGGAGTCGTTTTGGTCCTTGCGGGCGATCGCGCGGTTGGTCGGGATGACGAGGACGCCGAGCTTGTAGATGTCAAAGAACTCTTGGGCCTCGGTCTCGGCGGTGCCGGTCATGCCGGCGAGCTTCAGGTAGAGGCGGAAGTAATTCTGAATCGTGATGGTGGCGTAGGTCTGCGTCTCCTCCTCGATGATGGCGTTCTCCTTCGCCTCGACGGCCTGGTGCAAGCCATCGCTCCAGCGGCGGCCGGTCATGAGGCGGCCGGTGTTCTCGTCCACGATGATGACCTTGTTTTCCTGGACGACGTATTGCACGTCCTTCTCGTAGAGGCAGTAGGCCTTGAGGAGCTGGGAGATGACGTGGATCTTCTCGGCCTTCGTCTCGAAGTTGGCCTGCACCTTTTGCTTGGCTTCGAGGCGCTTGTGGGCGTCTGCGACCGGGCCGGTGTCAATCTCGTGAAACGCCGTGATGAGGTCCGGCAACATGAAGGCGTCCGGGTCATTCGGGGAAAGATGGTTGCGCCCCTTCTCGGTGAGGTCGGCCTCGTGGCTCTTCTCCTCCATCGCGAAGAACAGTTCTTCCTTCTGCGCGTAGAGGTCCTTCTTCGACTGGTCGAGGTGGAGGTCCAGCTCGGCTTTGTTCATCAGCTTGATGTGCGCCGGCTCCTCGAGGATGCGGGTGAGGCCGGCGGAGCGGGGCTGGCCGAGCTTCACGCGGTAGAGCAACAGGCCGGCTTCCTTCTCCAGTGCTTCGGCTCCCTGCGGCTGCGAACCATCGGTGGGGTTGAGCTTCTTGAGCAACTCCTCGGCTTCGCGCAGATAGCGGTCGCAAAGCTGGTGCTGCGCGCGCACGAGGCCTTCGATACTCGGCTTGTATTGCAGATAAACCTGGCTGTCCCGCGCCACAACGGCCGGGCCGCTGATGATGAGCGGGGTGCGCGCCTCATCAATCAGAATGCTGTCCACCTCGTCCACGATGGCGAAGTAATGCCCGCGCTGGACTTGCTCGGCAGCGGTCGTCGCCATGCCGTTGTCGCGCAGGTAGTCAAAGCCGAACTCGGCGTTGGTGCCATAGGTGATGTCGCAGGCGTATTGCGCGCGGCGGACGGCGGGGGACTGGTCGTGCAGGATGCAGCCGACGGTGAGGCCGAGGAACTGATAGACCGCGCCCATCCACTCGCCGTCGCGCGCCGCGAGGTAGTCGTTGACCGTGACGACATGCACGCCGCGACCGGACAACGCATTGAGGAAGGTCGGCAGCGTGGCGACGAGCGTCTTGCCTTCGCCAGTGGCCATTTCGGAAATCGTGCCTTTGTGCAACGCCATGCCGCCGATGAGCTGCACGTCGAAGGGCACCATCTCCCAGCGCAGCGGGTGGCCGCGCACGGTCACGTCCGTGCCGCACATGCGGCGGCAGGCGTTCTTCACCACGGCGAAGGCCTCGGGCAGGGCGGCACTCAACTCCCGCGCCAGCTCGGCGTCATCCGTGATGGTGGAGAGCCTGGCCTTCCACGCGGCGGTTTTGTCGCGCAGGACTTGCTCCGGCTGCGACTGAAGGGCGGCCTCCAGCTCGTTGATTTGTTTCACGAGCGGCCACAGGCGCTTCAACTCGCGTTCGTTCTTTGAGCCGAAGATTTTCTTAAAGATGATTCCAAGCATGATGCGAAAGAGGCGCGACGCTACGGGATGGGTGGGGGAGCGTCAAAGGGGAAGAAAGCCGGGAGGAGCAGGAGCGAGTTACGGCTGCGAGCCGGAAAGGCATCGTAACGGGCTGCTTCCGGACTGGACCTTGCCCGCCGCTTTCCTAATTTCTACCTTCTGGCTCCTAACGCCTGCCTCACGGCAGCTCTTTAATCTGAATCCGCCGATACTCCATCGTCCCGCGATCCGCTTCCAAGCCGATGGGCCCGGTGGCGGGGAGCTTGAGCGCGGCTTCGAGCACCTCGCCATTGCAGGTGCAGTGCGCGACGCCGTCCTTCACCACGACTTCGATCACGTTCCAGTCCTGCGCCTTGTATTGCTTCAGCTCTTTGTAAGGCCCGGCCACGAGATAGTCCCGGCACTGGAGCTGGGGCTTGCGCAAGAAGATGCCGCTGTCCGCGTTCACGGCGGCGCGGAACTCCAGCTTGAGGATGAAGTCTTTCGGGAACTCCTTGGTGGTGTAAAGCTGGCGGAGCTTGGGGCCTTTCCCCTCCGTGAACGGGTTGACCGTGAGCGATTCTCCCTTGGCCGTGTAACGCTCGTCACTGGCAGTGACCTTGCCGTCGAAGGTCTCGGCGGCTTTGAACTCCTTGTCGCGATAGCCCCAGCCGGTGAGGTCCTTGCCGTTGTAGAGGCTGGTGAAACCGGCGTCGGGCTTCCAAGCATCGGCGGCGTGAGTCGTGGTGGCGGCGAGGCAGAGGGCGGCGGTGAGCTTGAGGAACGAGCTTCGTTTCATGGTGGTGAAAAGTTTGGACACGCGCGGATTAAAGAGCGGAAGCGGAGCTGCGGCAAGTCGTTTGAAGTCCCGCGTTTCACCCCAACACCAGCGTCCGCTCGGCTGGCACCAACTCCCGCCACCCGCCCGCCACGAAACCCGCCACCCGCAGTTGCCCAATCCGCACCCGCACCAGCCGCAGCGTCGGATGCCCGATGGCCGCCGTCATGCGCCGCACCTGCCGGTTCTTCCCTTCGACCAGTTCCAGCGTCAGCCAGGCGTCCGGCACGTGCTTGCGGACGCGGATGGGCGGGTCGCGCGGTGGCATCGTCGGTTGCGGGTCGAGCAACTGCGCGCGGCAGGGCAGGGTGCGGTGACCTTGGATGACCAAGCCCCGCGCCAGCTTGCCCAGCGCCTCGGCAGACGGGATCCGCTCCACCTGCACCCAATACTCCCGCTCATGCGCATGGCGCGGATGCAACAGCCGTTGGTTCAACTCCGCCTCGTCACTGAGCAGCAGCAACCCTTCCGAGTCCGCGTCCAGCCGGCCAATGGGATACACCCCCTTCGGAAAACCAAACTCCGCCAGCGTGCGAAACGGCGACCCTGGCTCCGGCGTGAACTGCGACAGCACGCCGTAGGGCTTATGAAAGGCGAGCAACATCAGGAAATTTTTATAAGGAGGGCAGGAAGGTAGGAGAAAAAACTGCGGCAGCCCCGTTCCTCCCCTCCTGCCTTCCTGCCCTCCGCATAAATTCCCTCCTCCTGCATCCATGGCTCTCCGCAGTTCAGTTTCGGAACCTCGCTCAAATCCTCACCTTGAACTCCTCACCCTGTTTCAGCGACAGCGCGAAGCCCGCCATCAGCTCGGGAATCTGTTCCAAGTCCCGCAGGTTCACCATCTCCACCGGCGAGTGCATATAGCGGTTCGGCAAACTGATCAGCCCGCTCGCGATGCCCCCGCGCGTCCAGAAAATCGCATCCGTGTCCGTGCCGCTCGTCGCGCTCGTCGCCTCGTGCTGCAACGGAATCTTGAGCTGCGCCGCGACCTGCTCCAGCCGCTCAATGACCACCGGATGATTGCACACGCCGTGGGTCACCGCCGGCCCGCCGCCCAGCTTGATGTCCCCGTGGAGCTGCTTGCTCACCGTCGGGTAATCCGTCGCGTGCGTCACGTCCACGACCAGCGCCACGTCCGGCTTGAGCGAATACGCAATCTGCCGCGCGCCCAGCAGCCCGACCTCCTCCATGATGTTCGAGACGAAGCAAATCTCCGCCTTGAGCTTCTTCTTTTGCGGCCGCAGCAGCCGCTACGTCTCCGCCACCGCGAACGTCCCAATGCGTTTATCAAACGCCCGCGCCACCGCCAGGTCCCCGCGCAGATGCTCGAACTCATTCGTCATCGTGATCGGGTCGCCCACGCGCACGAGCGACTGCGCATCCGCCTTGTTCGCCGCGCCGATGTCAATGAACAGGTCCGCGATCTCCGGCACCTTGCGTTCCTTCTGCGCCTTCATGAGATGCGGCGCGACGTTGCCGATCACACCCTTCACCGGCCCCTTGCGCGAGTGGACGGCCACGCGCTGCGCCTTGGCGACCACCGCATCCACCCCGCCGAGCTTGCGCACCCAGATGAAGCCCTGGTCATCAATGAAATTGACCACGAGCGAAATCTCATCCGCATGAGCCGCCAACATCAGGCGCGGCCCGCCGCCCTTATTGAGCACGGCCACACAGTTACCGTAAGCATCGGAGAACGTCTCGTCCGCGAACTCCTTCACGTAGTCGAGCCAGACCCGCTGCCCGCGCGCCTCGTGGCCCGAGGGACTGGGCGTGTTGACCAACTTCGTGAGGAAGGACAGTGATTCAGAACGCATGGGGGCGGAGGTTAAGCAGCGGGCAAACGCACGTCCAGCTTTGGGCGACCCCACCGGTTGTGACGGGCACATCCCCCGCGCTTGAGCTTGGTCATTGCCACCGGGCTTCAGGCCGGTGGAACCAGGGGGTGAACGGAGCAGCCGGTTCAACGGCTTCCGCCCTCGGTCTTGCGGCGCATTCTGATTCACCGCCCACCACCCGAGGGCGGTCGCCGACCGCCGCTACCAGAGGGGAGTCGTCGCATGGGTAGGGCGCGCTGTCCTCAGCGCGCCGCCGAGGTCTAGTGGCGTTGGGTGGCCGACGGCGGGGTGAGGACACCCCCGCCCTACCAAGTGTAGGTTTTTGGAGAGGAGGCTCCGTATTCTGCCTTGGCATGAGATTGGACGCACCTGACAGCTCGATCGGTTGCCTTGCTTTATCCAAATTGAAGCGGTAGGTGGCTTAGTTTTGGGAGGAAGCAGGCCTACCTGAGCCGTTGAAACCTACAATTGGCCTTCAAAACGCTAACAACAACCAAGGTAAGCTGTAGTCAATGCTCCGCAGACCGTAGTCAATGCTCCGCAAACCGTGGTCAAGGCTCCGCAGACCGTGGTCAAGGCTCCGCAAGCGGTGGTCAAGGCTCCGCAAGCCGTAGTCAAGGCTCCGCAAGCCGTAGTCAAGGCTCCGCAAGCCGTAGTCAATTGGCCGCAGGCAGTTGTCTATATTAAATGTCGGTTGTTTTATTGAGGCTGGTGCAAGCGAGTGACGGGGCGCGGGCTTCAGCCCGTTTCCGCGTCAAGCGAGCTGAGGTGCAGCGAAGGCCCAGCCTGCTGTTCGTGCGCACGTTGAAGCGGCGTGAACGCCGCGCTCCACTCGCGCCCATCGGGGGTCACTCCGTTGCACGAGCCTCAATAGTGGCGACGCAGCCAAGCTCGGTCGTCCGGCAGCGGTGTGGACGCCGGAGGAAGGTTGCAGAACGGTTGAAGGCGGATGAACCACGAAGCCACAAAGGACACGAAGATTCCCGGCGGGCGGTTTTCTGAGTGTCCTGCGTGGCTTTGTGGTTGAACTACGGTTTCGGACGCGGCCCCTTGACGAGTGACGAAACGCACCTACGTTGACCATCCTGGAGGGATGGTCATCTAAGAAAATGAAAGGCTTATTATGGCTGAAGCATATCAAGTGGTTCATCAACGCGGGCTGCAAACGGATGCCGTGTGGGGCACGCACGCCGCCGCGCTTAAGGCGCGGCAAACTGACCCTTGCGGCGCACACCGCCGACGTGGGTGACATCCTCACCAAGGCAAGTCTTTGGGAGGCTTCGCACAGCACGCTGGAAACGGCGCGGGCTAATCGCGACACGCTCGACACGGACTTGAAGTCGTTGTGTGTGCATGGGCCGGACGCCATCGAGGGCGATCTGGAGGAGGGGGACGAAATCTTCGACGACCTGCCGCCGATCCGGGGCATCCGCATGACGAACCCGGAGCAGACGCTCGCCCGCGCCCGCAAACTGGTGCCGCCGTGGACAAAGGCGAACGCGCGTCGCCTCGCGGCGGTGCCGCCGGACCCGGAGCTGAAGGCAAAGGGCAAGACGCTGGCGCAGTTGCAGACGGCGATGGGCGAGCTGGCGACCGCGTTGCAGACGGTGGAGAACGAGTTGAGCGATGAGCGCAAGGCCTCCGGCACGCTGGACCGGACCTACACGAAGGTGGACCGGCAAAACAAGCAGTGGTTCGTGGCGTGGCAGGGGGAGTTCGCCGTGGGCACGCCGGAGCGCGATGCGTTGAGCCAGATTGATACGAATGCGGCGCCGGCCCCGGTGGCGGTGCAGATCGAGGCAGTCACCCCGGCGGCGGGCGGGGTGTTCGCGACGGATTACACGGCGGGGGGCGGCGCGCACGCGGCGGTGCTCCTGCTGCAATGGCAGGTGGTGGGCGTGGACGCGGACTTCACGCACGCGGTGGCGCTGAACCTGGCGGGGCAGACGGTCGCCACGGGTGCGGGGGCCGGGGCCACGGTGAAGTTCCGCACGAAGGCGATGAACGGCGCGGGCGTGACCTACAGCCCGGTCAAGCCGGGGACGGGGCAGTAGGCTGAAGGGAAGCCGGCGGTTCCGCAAGGGACCGCCGTGCTTGTTGGGGGGCGGGTCGAGCGGGCGTCCTCGCGCGCCGGCTCGGCCGAAACTTCGCCCGGACTGAGCCTTGCCTTACCGGACTTAGCCGCGACCTCGGGCGCGGGGGTTTGCATTCAGCGGCGAGCTGACTTATCACCGACGGACGCATGGCAGAACCCGTGGTCAGCATCCGAAATCTTACGAAGGTTTATCAGCAGGGCGACATCCAGGTGACGGCGCTGAAGGGCGTGTCGCTGGACATCGGGGCCGGGGAGTTTCTGGCGTTGATGGGGCCGTCGGGGTCGGGGAAGTCCACGTTGCTGCACCTCATCGCGGGCGTGGACCGGCCCACGGGCGGCGAGTGTCTGGTGCAGGGGGTGGATGTGGGGCAATTGGACGAGTCGGCGCTGGCTGATTGGCGGAATCAGAACGTGGGGTTTGTGTTTCAGTCGTTCAATTTGATCCCGGTGCTGACGGCGTTTGAGAATGTAGAGTTGCCGCTGTTGCTGACGCGGCTGAACGGGCGGGAGCGGGCGCGGTTGGCGCGGACGGCGCTGGAACTGGTGGGGCTGGGGGACCGGGCGCAGCACTTGCCGCGGCAATTGTCGGGCGGGCAGGAGCAGCGGGTGGCCATCGCGCGCGCGCTGGTGACGGACCCGAGGTTGATCGTGGCGGACGAGCCGACGGGCAACCTGGACGCGCATTCCGCGCAGGAGGTGCTGGGGCTGTTGCAGGCGTTGAGCCGCACCGCCGGCAAGACGGTGATCATGGTGACGCACGATCCGAAGGCGGCGGCGTTCGGGTCGCGGTCGGTGCATCTGGAGAAGGGCGAGCTGACGAGCTGACGGGGGAATTGCATGGCCACAGATGGACACCGATCAACACAGATGGGGAAGGGGAGGGGAGGGGAGAAAGACTGCTTGCCACGAACGGGCGCAGAGAGCGCAGAGAGCCGTTTTTGATCAGCGCTCTTTGTGTTCTCTGCGCTCTTTCGCGGCCAATTCGATCGCATGAGCATCGCCGGGTTCATCACGAAGAACGCGCTGCGGAACAAGCGGCGGGCGGGGCTGTGCGTGTTGAGCGTGGCGGTGAGTCTGTTCCTGCTGGTGATGCTCCAGGTGGCGTTGCGCGAGATGACGGTGCCGCCGGAGGACGTGGGCGCGGCGCTCCGGGTGATCGTGCGGAACAAGATTTCGCTGGCGAACCTTTTGCCGGCGCGGCAGCGGCAGGGGCTGGAGAAGATCCCGGGCGTGGAGGCGGTGACGCCGTTCACGTTCTTTGGGGGTAAGTTCCGCGATGAGGAGTTCATGAAGTTCGCGCAGTTCGCGCTGGACCCGGCGCAGATGCCCGCGTTGGTGGCCGAGATGAAGACGCCGCGCGCTCAGCACGAGGCTTGGGTGAAGAACGTGCGCGGCTGCATCGTAGGCAAGATTACCGCCGAGAAATACGGGATGAAGCTGGGTGACCGCCTGCCGTTCACGGGGACGATCTGGCCGTGCGACTTGGAGTTGACGGTGATGGGTTTTTACGAAGGGACGATTGACGACCGGAATGTGTTCTTTCACCACAAGTATCTCGACGAGGCGTCCGGCAGCACGGGCCAGGTCGGCACATGGTGGGTCAAGGTGCGGAGCATCGAGGAGATGCCGACGGTGGTGGACGCCATCAACCGGGCGTTCGAGAACACGTCTGCCGAAGTGCGTGCCGAGACGGAACGGGCGTTCCAGATGAGCATGGTGTCCATGTGGGGCAACATCAAAATCCTCATTGGCTCGATCTCGACGGTGGTGGTCTTCACGCTGGTGCTGGTGTCCGCCAGCACGATGAGCATGGCGATCCGCGAGCGGTTCCGGGAACTCGCCGTGCTCAAGGCACTGGGTTTTCAGCGCTGGGAGTTGTTCGGTTTCATCTTGGCGGAAAGCTTCGGACTGGCGTTCATCGGGGCCGTGCTCGGCGTGGGTGGCGCTTGGTGGCTGTTCAACTACGGACTGGACATCTCCAAGGCTACGGACGGCATCTTCGTCACGTTCGAAGTCACCCCGCGAATCGTCGGCATCAGTTCACTAGTGGCCGCCGGGCTGGGGTTGATTTCGAGCCTAGCCCCGGCCTTGGCAGCGGCCAGAATGAGCGTCGTGGAAGGGCTCAAGACGTTGGATTAGGCGACCTGGCCATCGCGAAGCCTGCTCGTCGGTTTCAGTCGGGATACAAGAAGCACCAGTTGGCCGGCTCAAACTGTAGCTCAACAACCCTATGTATGGACTGACTAGCTGTATCCGCGCCTCGGTGGCGGGGATCCAGACTTATACGGTATATAACATACATTGTGCATAGGACTTGGTTGTGGACTTCCGTGAAGTGGGACGGCTGGTAACGCCGGGCGTGCGCCCGGAACCACTAGGCGGCCCGCTTCTTCGACGGGAGGCCGAATACCATCTCGCGGCGAGCCTTTGCGAGTGGGGATGGTGTGCCCATGTAGAACGTCCATGCGTCCTCGAGCAGCGTTCCAATTGGTATTTCCATTGTTTCGGATTTCTCACGCAGGTCCGCGTGGACCGCTGGCGCTAGTGTCGTGTTGAGTGGTTTGCGGTGACGTTTCATACGCCGGAGTATAGGCACAGTTCGTTACAACTCGCAACAAGTGTAACATTCGGCTTGCGTCCACGCGCGGGCTGTGCGCACAGGTCGCGCGCATTAAATCACCCTCCCTTGTATGTCGCATC
>JAYTIO010000472.1:0-1674 GCA_043731805.1 Pedosphaera sp.
CGGCGGGGTCCTTGAGTTGAGGGACGAGGCTGTGACCTTCGAGGTCGGGGCGGGGCGGCATGGCCGTGAGTTCGAGGAGCGTGGGGAAAATGTCGAGCAGCTCGACGGGTCGCCCGCACTTCGCCGCGTTCACAATGCCCGGCCCGGCAAAGATGAGGGGGACGCGGGTGCTGCGTTCCCAAAGCGTGTTCTTGCCGGTGATGGCTTTCTCGCCCAGATGCCAGCCGTGGTCGCTCCAGAGGACGATGATGGTGTTATTGGCGCGACCGGAGGCGTCGAGGGTGTCGAGGACGCGGCCGACTTGGTCGTCCATGTAACTGATGCAGGCGAGATAGGCGCGGACGAGGGGCCGCCACTCGTTGAGGCGGTCGAGGGTGACGAGGCGGGGTTCGGGGAGTTTCCAGTGCAGATACCAAGAGAAGCGAGGCGTGTCGTCGCGGTCGTTGGGCAGGACGGGCGGCATCTGGAGCGTGGCGTCGGGGTAGAGGGCAAACCACTTGGGGGGCGCGAAGCAGGGGACGTGCGGGAGGCGGAAGCCGGCGCTGATGAAGAAGGGTTTGTCAGCGGGAGCGCGCTTGATGGCGTCCATGGCGGCGGTGGCGATTTTGTAGTCGCCGCCGTCTTCGTCCTTCTCGGGGAAGGGACCCCAGTCCATCGCGGGATGCTGCGGGCCGGGGAGTTTGTTGAGGCGTTGCGCGGGGCGACCGGGGCCGGGGGCGGGGCCCCATTCGTTGAACTCGGCGGCGCGGTCCTTCGGCTTCATGGAGCCGTCATGGTAAATCTTCCCACAGGTGTAGGTGTAGTAGCCGGCGCGCGTGAAGGTCTGCGGGAGGGTGACGTGATTGCGGGTGAGGTCCACGTCGCGAATGCCGGGAGCGAGGCCGTAGATGCCGGTGGAGGAGGGCCGCAGGCCGGTGAGGAGGCTGGAGCGCGAGGGGTTGCAGAGGGGGGCTTGGCAGTGGGCGTTGGTGAAGAGGGTGCCGCGCGCGGCGAGGCGATCAATGTGCGGGGTCTTCACTTGCGGGTGGCCGCCGAGGCAGCCAATCCAGTCGTTCTGGTCGTCAATGGCGAGGAAGAGGAGGTTAGGCTTCGGAGCGGCGGAGACTTTGCCGCAAAGGATGCAAAGAGACGCAAAGACGAGAGCGAAGCGGCGTGGTGACATAGCTTGCGGGTCAGACGGAGTTGGGTTTCAAAAGAGCACGAGGGCAATCGCCGCCATCATCAGGGCCGCGCCTGCCAGCCGCCAGCGGAGCACCTGCGCGCCCAGGTGTTGCTCGCGGTTCTCGAACCAGTGGCCGATGCCCCAGACGGCGAGCACGCTCCAGAGGCCGCGCGAGCTGTAGATGACGTTCGCCGTGGTGGCCCCGCCGAAGTGGGCGATGGTGCTGACGAAGAGGAGGGATTGGAACCCGATGAAGGCGCACCCGCCCAGCAGCCACGGCCACGCCGCACGCGGGATAGCGCGCAAGGGAGCGTGGAAGAAGGGCACAAATACGAGGCTGAAGAGCGCGACGAAGCCCAGCATCACCGGGAGAAACCGCCCGAGGCCCCAGGCGGGCGACCACTTCTGCACGAGCACGTCGAAGATGGCGAACATCGTCGCCGAGCTGCCGGCGTAGAGAATCGTCCGGCCGACGTGATGGTGGGCGGTGCCGTCGGAGCGGTTGAGCAAGG
>JAYTIO010000473.1:0-22652 GCA_043731805.1 Pedosphaera sp.
GAACGCGCCGTTCACGAAATGCCACTGGCCGCCGTTCAGCGCGCCCGGCAGGGACTTGCCCATCGTCCAGCCCTCCAGTCCGTCCGGGCCGGCGAAGACCGCGCGCGGCGTTGGCCCCGCCGGGCGCACGCTAGCGACGCGCGGACGCGGCACCGTCAGCGTGCCGGCAAACCACGTCTCGAGCACGAGCTGTTGCTCATCGAGCGACTTGAGGTTGCCGGAGAGTTCATCGCCGTTGGTGAGCCGGACGAAGCAGAAGTTCGGCGCGGTCGTGGTCGGGGGCGACTGCGCGCCGCGGTGGATTTCCGCGAGGGCAGCAGGCAGGAACTGGATGGCAGTGGCCACGTCGCCATGCCGCCAACGCAGCCCGTTCGTCGGCGTGAGCGACTCGAACTGGCCGGTGAGCAGGTCGCCGTTGCGGAAGAGAATGGTCTGCGGTGGGGCGGCGGGGGCCGCGCCCAGCGCGAGCTGAACTGCGGTGAGGAGAAGTAAGCAGTGATTAGTAATTAGTGAAGGCAGCCGAACGCCGAGCGCACGGTAGTGGGGCAGCCGTCCCGGCTGCCCTGGTCTGGCAACCGCCCCGGTTGCCGGAGGCAACGGCGGGCGAGACGCCCACCAGACCTCCGCAGGCGGAAGGCCTGCGCCACTGCCGAAGGCTTGGTTCGCTTGGCTCATCGCTCGAAGAATGGTTGTCCCTCCCCGCCGAGGAACGGGAGGTCGGGCGCGACGGGTTCGCGTTCCGGGTTGAAGTGGAGCAGGCGCACCCAGCGCGCGTCGAGTTGCAGCGGGCCGAAGTGCGGGCTCACACCCGCGAGCTGCCGGCCATCCCAGCGCGGCTGGGTGAGTCCGATGGTCTCGCCGCTGCTCAGGCGTGCGTGCGTCTCGCCGGCAGGACGGTTCGTCGCGGGCGGGGCGGCGGGTGCGAGGATGACTTGGGTGATGCGAGTCAACGGGATGTCCAAGCTGCCGGCGGCGGAGACGAGCGTGAGCTTGCCGTCGCGGATGGTGCGGACCTCGCCCACGGCGCGGTCCTGATTCGCGAGGCGGACGAGGTGGCCGGTGAAGTTCGTCGCGACCAGCTCCGGCTCGATGGGCCGGCCGTCCCAGGCCGACACCTTGATGGCACTCAACTGGATGCCGCCGTTCAGCATGAAAAACGAAATGCCCGTGCCCGGCAGCGCTGGCCCGCGCGCAATCGCCGCGGCCCGCACCGCGTCGGCCACGGTGGGCGGGAGGTTCGGGTCCACGGTGGGCACGGCGGGTTTCGTGACGGTGGGGTCGTGCCACTGCTGGACCACGGTGCCGTCCACGAGCAAGGCCATCGTTCCGGCGAGCAAGTCAGCACGGATTTCGACGTGGAGTTTCCGCCCGGGCAGGGGCACGGGAATCTGCGCCTGGCCGAGGTGCTGCATCCCGAACTGACCTTGACCGCGCATCAGGTTCACGTAGCCCAGGCCGAGGTTGAACTGGTAGCCGGTGCTGGCGAAGTTGAAGCGCTGGGTCGCGTCCGTGTAGAGGCTGAGGTAGAGGTTCAATCCGCCGCTGCTGCCCACGTCGAACTCCACGCGCGACTGTGGCGGCAGTTTCAGGTCGCGGCCCATGAAGGCGTTCGCGCCGCCCGTGAGCACGCCGTCGCGGAACTGCCACGCGTTGGGCGCTGGCCCGGTGGTCCAGCCCTCCACGCCGTTGGGTCCGTCGTAAATCGTGGCGAAGCCCTTCGCGATGAACGCGAGCGATTGCACGCCCGCGCGCGGTGCCCGGAGCTTCCCAGCGAACCACGTCTCCAGCTCGATGTGCTGTGCGTCGAGCGACAGGAGGTTGCCGGTCAGCTCGTCGCCGTTGATGAAGCGGAAGCGGCAGGTGTGGTGCGCGCTGGCCTGCGCCGGCGGCGGCGCGACTTGCGCGAAGCGAATCTGGTGGGCGTTGCGCGGGAGAAACTCGATGGCCGCGCCTGCCGCCGGGTGTTTCCACCGAATGCCCTTCGCCGGGTCAATCGCCTCCAGCGCGCCGTGCAACGTGGAGCCGTCGAGGAGTTGGAAGACATCCACGGCGGGCTGGGCGCGGAGGGGAAGCGTGGTGAAGAGGAGGGCGAGGAGAAGTTGAAAGTTGAAAGTTGAGAGCGGGACGTTTGCTCCCTCGACCACAGGCCAGACCGAGCACGCCGCAACTGCCGTCGTGCTGACCGCTGACCGCTGACCGCTGATAGCTGTTCTTTCACAGGAGCGGGAGTAGAACGCTTCACGGCCCCCCCCATTCATCCCCCAGCCCACGGGCTACGGTCGGGTTGAAGCGGAGCGAGCGGATGGACTCCGGCTTGAGCGTCAGCCGCCCGAAGACGGGGCTGACGGCGGTGATGGTCTGGCCCTCCCATTTCTCCAGCACGAGCGTGAGCCGTTCGTTGCGATGCAGCGTGACCTGCACGCCCGCGACCTTCGCCAGCTCCGTCGCCGCATTCGCCGGGAAGGCAATCAGCCCGGCGCGCGTCAGCGGAATCTCCAGCTTGTTGCCCGCCGTCGTGAGCGAGAGGCGGCCCTCGCGGATGCCGTGCAACGTGCCGGTCGCGCGGTCCTTGTTGATGAACTCCACCACCGCGCTGCCCGCCGCCGGTGCCTCGACGGGCGGGTCCGTGTCGGTGGCCGGCGGCGTCCCAGCGGCGACCGCGCGCCCGTCCCACGGCGTGATGCGGATGTCGCCGAGGCGGAAGCGGGGGTTGACGTTGTAATTATAGAAGGTGATGCCCGTGCCGGGGCCCGGCGAGCCGAGGTTCTTCCACTCATGCACCTGCTCCCCGTCGGCCAGCAGCGTGATGGTCTCCGTCTCCGTGTTGACGAGGAACGTGAGGCGCACCGTGTTCTTAGTGCTCAACTGCGGCACGCGCGCGCTCGTGCCGGACGCGCCGCCCATCCCCGCGCGCCGCATCGAGCTGATGGAGCCGCCGGGCGAGGTGTAGAACTGCCAGCCGTCGTTGAAGTCGAAGTCGTCCGTGCTGCGCGTGTAGAAGGAGAAGCGGAAATACGGCTGCCCCTTCCACGCCAGGTCGAACTCGATGCGCGCCTTCGTGGGCAACTGGCACTCCCGCCCGAGGGTGCCCACGGCCGTCGAGTAATACGCGCCGTCGCGGAAGACCCAGGCGACGTTCGTGGCGGTGCGGGCGACAGCGGGGCCAGCCAGCGCGCCCTCCGCGCCGAGCGCGACGGCGAGGTTAGGGTTGCTCACGCCCAGCGCGCCGAGCACACGCACGCGGGCGTCGGCCAGGACGTTGGCCGCCGCGTTGACCTGCGCCTGCGCCTCGGCCTGCGCGGCCGGTTGCTCGACGAACACCGCCGCGCGCCCGAGCAACCGCCGCCCGAGCAGGTCCGCCTCCGCTCGCAGCATCGCCCGGAAGCGCGCGGTCTTGACCGCGTCGCCCTGCCAGTCAAACGGCTGCGTGAACTCCGCGAACCACCGGTCCAGCGTCGCGCGCGAGGTCTGCTTCTCGGCGAGCGCAGTGGTGACCAAGTCGGACTTGAGGAAGTCCGCGACGGTCGCGGCCTTCTCAGCGGCGTCGGTCAGCCGCGTGACTTCGGCTTCGGGAAAGGCCTTGCGCACACCGGGTGCGGCGAGCTCCTTCGCTGGGACTTCGGTCAAGTTTGGCGGTGGCAGAGGCGGGAGCATTCCGCCCTTGACGCGGTTCAATGCGCGATTGATTTCCGCCTGCACGGCCTGCACGACAGGGTCCACGGCGGGAGCTGGAGGCGGAGCAACCTGATTCTGCGGCGCACCAACCGGAGCGCGGACGGGGCGATTCAAAGCTCCGGGCTGAACCAAGTGTGGCGGCAGTGGCACTGCCGCCGGTGCATTCGGACCAACCGCCTTCACCGGTGCCTTCGCCGCCAGCTCCTCCAACTCCTTGAGCCGCTTCTCCAACGCCTGTTTCACCACGGGCGCGACCTTGTCCGTGAGCGCGGCAATCTCCGCCTTGAGCTGGGCGACGAGTTCCTGCGGCGTGGGTGCGGGCTTGGGGACAGGACGCACCGGCTCCGGTTCCACCACGCGGAACTGCGGCCCCACCAACTGATTCATCTGCGGCAGCAGTTGCAGCACACGCCGACCGCCGCCGAAGAATTCTCCGTCCATCCCCCGGTTAACGACCGCGCCGACGGCGCTGCTCTTCCACTCCTCCGCCGCGCGCGGCCCTTCGTAAAACGCGGCGTAGCCCGCGTTCGCGAACGCGAGGCTCACCAACCCCGCGCGCTTGCCCCGCAGCCGCCCCGCGAACCACGTCTCCACCTCAAAGCTCTCGCCATCCAGCGACAGCAGCCGCCCGGCGAACTCGTCGCCGCTGGCGAGCCGCACGCGGCAGACCGGCCCCGTGTCCGTCACCGCCTCCGGCGCACGCGGCGGCAGGCGGATGAGATTTAGATTCGTGAGGCTGAACTCGATGGGCTGCCGCGCGTTGGGATGCCGCCACTTGAGCACCTCGCTGTTCAGCGACTCGACTTCCCCGCGCAGGAACGAGCCGTCGAGGAAGGAGACGGTGGCGGGCGGAAGGGGCGTTTGCGCGAATGACCCATGACCAATTCCCAACGACCAAAGCATGACCAATGACCAATGGCGGGCGGCCCTACTGCGCCGCACTCCGGTCATTGGGCGTTGGGCATTCATTGGGGGCATTGGTCATTGGGAATTGGCTATTCCCTCACCGTTCATAAATCGGCAGGAAGCGATAGTTCAGCGCGAGCGACAGCAGCGACGCCGCCGTGCCGAACGAATTCCCAAACGACCCGTCCCAGCTCCCATCCTTGTTCTGCGTGGCGGCGAGCGACTTGATGTTCGCGCCGTTCCACTTGCGCCACGCGTCTGGCGAGGCGTGGAAGTAGGCCTGCGCCGCGTAGTAGAGGTAGTATTGCTGGTAGTGCGAGTCGCCGCCGGTGGTCTGGAGATACTGCCACGCGCCCTTGAACTCCGCTGTGTCCTTCTGCTTCGCCAGCGACTGCACCAGCACGCCGATGGCGCACCGCGTGGCGTTCGGCCCGCTCGTGCCGGTGTAGCCGTAGCCGCCCTCGGGCGTGCGGCAACTGGTGAAATACTTCAGCCCCTTTTGAATCGCCTCTTCCGGCACGGCCAACCCCGCGTTGCGCGCGGCGAACATGGCGACCATCTGCGCGCCGCTCACCGTCGTGTCCCCGTCCGTGCTGTCCGGCGAATAGCGCCAGCCGCCCGTCGGGTTCCGCGCCTGCGAGGCGACGATGAGGTTGATGGCGCGCTGGAGGGCCGGGCCGAGCCGCGCGTCGTCCACCGCGCCGTAAGCCTCCGCGAGCGCGAGCGTGGCGAAGCCGTGGTTATACATCGAGGTGCCGATATAGCCGGTCTCCTTGTTCTGCTGGGCGAGCAGCGCGTTCAGCCCGCGTTTGATGGCCGCCGCGTAAGGCCCCACGTTCGGGTCATCCCCGTGCGCGAGCATCGCCACCACGCACAAGCCGATGACGCCCGGCTGCCGCCCATACACGTCCGCCCAGGCGCCCTCGGCGGACTGAGACTTCACGAGATACTGCAAGCCCTTCACATACATCACGTCGATGGCCGCCGGGCTGGCGTCGGACTTCTCGATGAAGAGTTGTTGGGCGGACGCTTCGCGGAATGACCAAGGCCCAATAACCAAGGCCCAAAGAATGACCAATGACCGGAGCGCGGCGTTCACGCCGCAGACGGCCCCGATGCGAAAAGCGCGTAAGGACGGTCTCCGGCTGACGTCCGCATCTGCGGCCTGAAGGCCGCGCTCCACTGACGCATTCGCGTTCACGGCTTCGCCTCCACTGCCTTGAAGAAGTTCTCCAGCGCCTCACGGAACTCCGCCGGCACCTGCCGCGTCACCCCGCTGCCCTTGCCCGTGCGCCGCGCGGCCGCCTCGGCTCCGCGCGCGTCGCCGGTCGTGCCGGGGCTGGCCTTGTCCGTCGTGCCGCCGTTGGGATTTTGGCCGGGCTGCTGGCCGGGCTTCATGCCCATTTGCTGCTCCTGCCGCGCCATCTCCATCATCATCTCGGCCTCCTGCTGCGTCGTCTGTGGCTGCTGGCCGTCCTTGGGCTTCTGCCGCTTCGCCTGCTCGTTGATCAGATTGATGAGATCGCTCAAGTGCGCCAGCGCCGCGTTCTCCGGCTTCTGGGCCGGCTCGCCCGTCAGCTTGTCGAACAGCGCCGACTCCGCGTCGCGCATCCCGTCCTGCGTGCCGATCAAAAACTCCTTCGCTTCCTCAATGTCCAACTGCATCTGGAGCTTCGTCAGGTCGCCGCGCAACACCCGCTGCTGCTCCGCGACCTTCGTCACGCCCTCGGCATGCCGGGGGTTCCGCGCCTTCTCCTCCTCGAGCAACATCGTCTGCTGCCACACCCGCACCTCGCCCGCGCGCAGACGGATGGATGCCATCAGCAGCTTGAGCAACTTATCATCCTTCGGC
Source organism: Pedosphaera sp. (assembly GCA_043731805.1). Taxonomy (GTDB): domain Bacteria; phylum Verrucomicrobiota; class Verrucomicrobiia; order Limisphaerales; family SXTU01; genus SXTU01. The sequence goes on from JAYTIO010000473.1 coordinate 6,434, forward strand.
TTACCTTCGCCCTGACCCTCGCCGCCCTCGCTCTCCTCCTCGGGCGGCTCCAGCTTCTTCGACCAGTCGGCAAAACGCTTCGTCCACGCCGTCAGGTTGCCCATCGCGTCCATCGCGATGTTCGCGTCAATCAGCCCGCGCACGCGGTCCAGCTCGTTCGCCGTGTTCACCTGCTTCATGTCCGCCGCGACCTCGCCGTAGTTCGGGCGCTGCGTGCGGTCGAAGAACCGGCTCATCTCCGCCACGACCTTCTCCGCCTCCACCTTCACGCCCGCCTGGTCGCCGGCCAGCGACGCGTTGATTTTCTTGTAGCGCTCCGGCAACTCGCGCGGCAGCAAACCAATCGTCTCGCCCACCACCTTGCCGAGCTGCACGCCCAGACCCTGCTCGGACTCGGAAAGCTTCTTCAGCCGCTGCGACAGCGTGAGCGCCTGCAAGTTGTCGAGGCCGTCGTTCATCTTCTTCTGGAGCGCCTGCAACTTCTCCAGCGCCTTCTCCTCCGCCTTGTGCGCCTTCGTCGCCTCGTCCGCGCGCTGCTCGCCGGTGGGGCTCTCCTGCGCCTTCTGCAACGACTGCTGCGCCTCCTTCATCTCGCCCTGCGCCAGCGACTTCATCTGGGCCAAGTTCTGCGTCCACTCGCGCAACGTCTGCTGCGTGAGCGTCGGGTTGCGCATCGCTTCGCGAATCACGTCCTGCCCCTGCTGCGCGATGCGCTCAAGCTGCGCGGCGTTGCGCGCCTGCTCGTCCGCCTGCTCGCCCGCCTTCTTCGCGGCCTCGTCGGACTTCAGCTTGTCCTCCGGCAAGCCCATCAACTCGCGCGTCGCCGCCGCGATGGCCTCCTCCTTGCGCGTCACTTCCTCGACCTGCGCGAAGAGTTGGTCCAACTGTTGCCGCACCAGCTCCGCGTGCTTGGCGAGACCGACGATGTTGATGCGATGCGTGACCGACTCCGCCGGTTCGCGGCCCGGCAGGAAGTCGGTGGCAAAGCCCTTCACCTCCACGACCGAGTCCGCCGGGATGCGCATGACCGTGGGACTGAAGATGAAGGTGTTCGTGAACCGCCGCTCCTGCGCGCCCGTCGCTGACTTTCTGAACTGCGCAATGGCCGGCGTGTTCGTCGGATCGAGCGACGCGACAATCTCGGTGCTGACCCCGGCCTCGCGCACGCCGAAGTCGTCCTGGGCGTTGAGCCGCAGCGGCAGCACGTCGGTTTCGAGAATGGAAATCTCCAGCCCGAGGTCGCCGAGGTCCACGCGCGGCGCGGCGTCCTTCAGCGGGCGCAAGGCCAGCAGCCACGGCGCGACCGGCTTCAACCCGAACTCATCGCGCCAGTCGAACGCCGCCTGCGACGACGCATCCAGCTTGAGCGAGCCACTGTTGAACTTCTCGCCCGAGAGCAGCAACGACACCGCCTCAGCCTTGTCCACCGTCACCTCCGCCGACGCGAGCGGGCGCGTGGCGGAACCGTTGAGCGTGCCGCGGCTGCCTTCGAGCACAGCCAGCGTGGCGTTCTGCACGACTTGGTTCGTCGGCGGATACTGGAGGTAAGCCGGGAGCGTGACGTTCGCCGCGAGTTGCTTGAGCGCGGGCCGATGCAGCGGCTTCACCGCTATGACGTGCGTCGCGTCGCCGAGGCGGACACGGAGCGAACCGTTCTGCGTCTGGCCGGGGAGGGTGAGTTTGACCAAGCCGTTCTGGACCGGCGCGGAAAGTTTGGTCTGCAACTCGAAGCGCCCGCTCGCGCTCGCGGGCTTCCAGAACGAGCGGTAATTGACCTTCGCCACCAGCTCGAACGGCTCGCCGTGCGCCACGACGAGCTGCGCCGGCAGGTTCTCCAGCGCGATGAACGTGTAGCGCGGAATGCCCGCGACCGGCGCCGCCCAACGCTGGAGCGCGTTCCAGCCCGCCGCCGGGGCGAGGCCAAACGCGAAGGCCACCGGCACCAGCACCGCCGCCATCGCGAAGGCCGCGAGCCGCGCGGGCCGGGCGTTCACCACCGCACAAAAGTCAAACTTCGCCGCGTCCGCCGAGACTTGCCGGATGGCGGCGCGGCAGAGCGCGAGGGACATGTTCTGCGGCCGCTGCTTCTCCTCCGCGAGTTCCACGATGCCCAGCAACCGGTCGCCGAGCCGCCGGTGTCCGTGCTGCACGACATTCGAGAGCGACCGCAAATCCCGCCGTTGCCAAACCCAGCTCCGACACCACCGCACCGCGAACCACGCCGCGCCCGCGACCCCCGCCAGCAGCAGCCCCGTGCGCAGCATCTTGGGCGTGTCCCCGACGCGGTCGCAGAGGAAGAGCAGTGCGAACGACGCCCCCAGCGCCGCGACCGCCCCGCACGCCGCGTGCGTCGTCTCCGCCCGCCACAGCGCACGCTCCAGCGCAGCGAACTGCGCGCGCAGCGAGTCAGGCAGGGAGATGTGGGCTTCGGTTGGCATTGGTGCGACGGACGGAAGTTACCACCGGGCTTCCCCGTCACAATCCCCAAGTTCCCTGATCCCGAAGCGCGGCTAGATCAACTCCTCGATCACCTTGCCCCGCGCCAGCACCGGGGTGGGCTGGCCGAAGGCATTGTGAAAGACCTCGTCGGTCGCCACGCCGAGCTGGCGGTAGATCGTCGCCAGCACGTCGTTGAAGTGGACGGGCCGCTCGAACGGCAGGTCGCCGGCCTTCGTGCTGGAGCCGACGACCACGCCCCGCTTCAAGCCGCCGCCCGCCAGCATCACGGAGAAGACTTTCTCCCAATGGTCGCGCCCGGCGTTGGCGTTGATCTTGGGCGTGCGGCCAAACTCGCCGAACATCGCCACGAGCGTCGTGTCCAGCAGGCCGCGCTCTTCGAGGTCATCCAGTAACGCGCTGACGGCGAGGTCCATCGGCGGGAGCAGGCGGTTCCGCATCAGGTTGAAGTTGTCCTCGTGCGTGTCCCAGTCCTGGCCGCGCTCCTGGTTCAAGGTGTAGTTGAGCAGCGTGAAGGGCACGCCGGCCTCGGCGAGCCGGCGGGCGAGAATCGTCTGCTGGCCCCAGAGGTGGTGCCCGTAACGCTCGCGTTGGCGCAGCGGCTCGCGGCTCAGGTCGAAGGCCCCGCCGGCCATGCCACCCGAGAGAATCTCCAGCGCGTGCCGATGATACTTGTCGAGGCTGTCCACGCCGGCGGGCGCGGCCTGACCGCCCAAGGCCTGCAAGAGCGTGAGCCGGTCTTCGAGGCGCTTGCCCGAGAGCGCCTGCTGGAGGAGCAAGTCCGGCGGGCCGGCGAAGGGCGTGCCCGCGTGCTCAGGCGGGATGCCGGACTCCAGCGGTTCATAGGCCACGCCCAGCGGTCCCGCCGTGGCGTAGTGAACGCGGTTGCCGAGTTGGCCGGAGTGCGGGATGGCGACGTAGGGCGGCAGCAAGGGCGCGCGCGCCCCGCATGCGCGGGCGATGATGGAGCCGATGCTGGGGTGGGCGAGGTTGCGGTTCTTCGCCTCGACCGAGGCGTCCGGCAGATCGCCGCCGGTCAAGGTCTGGTAAATCGCCACCGGATGGCTCGGCGAGTCCACGTAGGCGCTGCGGATGAGATTGAACTTATGCGCGCGCTTGGCCAGCAGCGGCAGGTGTTCCGCGAAGTGGATGCCCGGCAAGGTCGTGGGGATGTCGCCAAACGTGCTGCGGTAGGCGGACGGCGCGTCGGGCTTCGGGTCGAAGCTCTCGTAGTGCGAAAGGCCGCCCTGGAGATAGATGACAATGACCGCGCGCGCCGGTGAACTGCTGGCCTTCGGCATCTCCTTGGCCCGGAGCAACTGCGGCCACAACATCGCGCCCGCCAGCGCGCCCCCGCCTTGCAGCCAGCGGCGGCGCGTCAGGGCGGCGAGGGGATTTAGTTGTGGCGCGTGGGGCACGGTCGCGGTGGGCGGCTGTTGTTTTGAACGGTTCTTTCGACGGGCCGGGGCCAGCGGGGCATTCGGTATTTGCGGCCGGGTTTTCGGATTGAATTCCAGTTCTCCTCGATCGCACCCTACGGTCACCAAACATGAACCCACTCCGCTCCACCGCCGCCCTCCTGTTCCTCACCCTCTCGCTCGCCGCCACGCGCGCCGCCGAACTCGCGGTGCCGGACAACGTCACGTTCGAGCGCGATGTCCCGTATGCGGAGGCCGGCGGCGCGAAGCTCCAGCTCAACCTCGCGCGGCCCAAAGGCGTCGCCGGGCCGCTCCCGGCGGTGCTCTGCATCCACGGCGGCGGCTTCCGCGCGGGCAGCCGCGAGGGCTACAACAAACTCATCCTCACCCTCGCACAGCGCGGCTTCGTGGCCGCCACCATCAGCTACCGCCTCGCCCCGGCGCATCAGTTCCCCGCCGCCGTTCACGACACGAAGGCCGCCGTGCGCTGGCTCCGCGCCAACGCGGCGAAGTATGGCATTGACCCCGAGCGCATCGGCGTGACGGGCGGCTCGGCGGGCGGGCACCTCGCGCAGTTCCTCGGCGTGACGGCAGGCGTGAAGGAGTTCGAGGGCGCGGACAACCCGGGCTTCTCCAGCGCCGTGACGTGCGTGGTGAACGTGTATGGCCCGAGCGACTTCACCAAGTCCTACGGCAAGAGCGTGGACGCCCATGTCGTGCTGCCGCTCTGGCTGGGCGGCGATGTCGAGACCGCGCGCGCCAAGCACATCCAGTCCAGCCCGCTGAACTGGGTCACGCCCAACGCCACGCCCACGCTCATCCTCCACGGCACCGAGGATAAATACGTGGCCTACGAGCAGGCCGTCTGGATGCGCGACCGCCTCACGGCCTGCGGCGTGCCGGTGGAGCTGATCACGCTGGAAGGCGCGGGCCACGGCTTCAAGGGCGCGGACGCCGAGAAGGCCGAGGCGGCACTGCTGGCTTACTTCGAGCAGCGCCTGGGGAAAAAGAATTAGCCGCGAAAGGACGCAGAGAGTGCAAAGGAAACAAGCTGGGGAACCCAGCGCCGCCCGGTCGCAAGCGCGGTTCGTTCGTGCGCCTGCTCCCCCTCAGCCAGGCCTACTCATGAACCTGCGTTGGTAGGGCGGGGTGTCCTCACCCCGCCGTCGGCCATCCGGACGCCACGGAACCTCGGCGGCGCGCTGAGGACAGCGCGCCCTACCAACACGCGTTTAGGGAGAGGGCCGGGGTGAGGGGAAGGCGTGCCTACGAACTCCGCGCCCATTCCCCCGGCCTTCACCGAAACTTGGTAACAGCTTCCAGGGCCATGCCCCTTTGCGCTCTCTGCGCCCTTTCGCGGCTGATCAACTTCCCCCCCTGCGGACTACAGCACCGCTTTGAGTTGCACCATCAGCTCCGCGTGCGTTTCCAGTGCGGGGAACTGGGGGAACTCGCGCTTCACATTCGCCGGCGCGTGGAGCAGGAAGCCCCGGTCGGCTTGCAGCAACATCGAGGTGTCGTTGTAGGAATCCCCGGCGGCGAGGACGCGGTAGTTGAGCAGTTGCAGCGCGCGGACGGACTGGCGCTTCTGGTCCGCCATGCGGAGTTGGTAGCCGGCGATGCGACCGCTCGCCACCACGAGCCGGTGGCAGAAGAGCGTGGGCCAGCCGAGCTGGCGCATGAACGGCAGGGCGAACTGCTCGAAGGTGTCGCTGAGGATGAGCACCTGCGTGAGCGACCGGAGTTCGTCGAGGAACTCCTTGCCGCCGGGCAACGGCGCGAGGGTGCCGATGACGGCCTGGATGTCGGCGAGCTTGATGCCGTGCTGGTCCAGGATGCCGATGCGGTAGCGCATGAGCTGGTCGTAATCCGGCTCGTCGCGCGTGGTGCGGCGCAGCTCGGGGATGCCGGTCTGCTCGGCCACGGCGACCCAAATCTCCGGCACCAGCACGCCTTCCAAATCCAAGGTGACAATCGTCTGTTTCACGGCGCGGGAGCGTGGCGATGGGGCGGGGGGAAGTCGAGTCCGCGGTAGGGCGCGGTGTCCTCACCGCGCCGGTTTGGTCTTCGGACGACCCGCGGCGCGCTGGGGACAGACGCGCCCTACCGCGTCACCGGACGGCGTGCTCGAATGCCTTGGGCGGTCCCGCAAAAACCCGTCCGTCGTGCCCGGACGACTTGCCGGGGCACCAAAAAGGTCGCCCCGCGTGCCTCGGTCCGGTTTTGGGTCGTCGCCAAGGTCGTCCGTCGTGCCCCGATGGGATTTGGGGGAGGCAAAAGCACCGCCGGGCGTGCCCCGGTGCCACTATTGCACGCCCAAAAGGTCGTCCATCCACGCCGGATGGCATTTTTTGCTTCCAACCGAGGCGTCGGGCGTGCCCGGACGGCACTTTTTGCTCCCCCAACACCCATCGGGGCACGACGGATGACTTTTTTGGCTCCAAAAATTGGCATCCGCTCACGGCTAACCCATTTTAATTATGGCACTTGCGGCGTAACTGCACGTTTCTGCCGTATTCAGCCCAAGCCGAGGTTGATGGGTTGGCCGATTGAGCCCGAACTCCGAAGCGGGATGGCCACGAAAGGGCACAAAGAGCGCAAAGCCAAGCTTCTGGCAGGAACAGCGGACGGGTAGAAAAAGTCCCGGTCCCAGACAGCTCCGCCTCGTCTCCTCTGTGTTCTTTGCGCCCTTTCGCGGCTGAACTTCGGAATTCGGGTTGAGTCACACCAATTCCCAAAGAGCACCGGTGCCTTGCCGTCCTTTGGGCCCTTCCCCCTCACCCCGGCCCTCTCCCCCGAGGAGAGGGAGAACGTCAGCCAGCCCTCGAAGCCACGACCGCGTTTGGCAGCTCGAACGCGGACCACGTCGCTCCCTCTCCGCTGGGGAGCGGGCCGGGGTGAGGGGGAAAGCGGGCGGACTACCACTGAACGCTCCTTACCGAAACGCATTGCGACATGGTATCAGCCACGTGCTCACGAACATGGCCACGACGCGTCACTTCGCCGTCAGGCGGCGGGTGATGTATTCGCGGACGATGGGGATTTTGGCCTTGGCGAGGAGGAGCGCGCCTTTGGCGGGGTTGGCGGCGACGATGGGTTCGGTGGCATACCAATACATCAGCGGGAGGTTGTGGTCGGTGGCGTCCTCGGCGTGGGCGAGGAGGGCTTCGACGATGGGCAGGCGCTCGGCCACGGTCAGGCGCTGGCACGCGCTGGCGAGATAGAGGCGGACCAGCGGCGATGGGTCGTCTTTCGCGAGGCGGGTGAACTCCGTATAAGCCCACTCAGGTGGGTTCTTGTCCTCGCACAGCAGTTGGATGCTCCATGCCCGCACGTAGTCGCCCCCGTCTTGCAGCCACTTGCGCGCATCGACCTCCTTCACCGCCCCCATGCCGTGCAGCGTCCAGAGCCCACGCAACCGCGCGCGAGGGCCGGTGAAAGCCGTTTGCGCGGTCTGCGCTAGGCCCACCGCCGGCCGACCTGCGGCAATCCCGCGCACGTCATTGGCGACGTGCTCGTCGAACTTTCCGCTGAAGGCGCGCTCTTGGAGCAGTCGGCGCGCGTGCCGGCTCTGCCAGTCGTTGGCGTTGAGCTGCAGCTTCACCAACTCGAAGTCACCGAGCTTCGCCAAATCCACCTGCGTCCCCTTCTTGTCGCCGTAGGTGATCTTGAAGATGCGCCCGTTGCTCCGGTCGTGCGCCGCCGCGTTGCCGCTGTGGCACTGCTGTTTGTCATACCAGTCAATCACGAAGACGTTGCCGTCCTGGTCTATCTGCTGGTTGAGCGTCTGGCTCCAGCGGTCGTTGAAGTTGATGAAGTCCGGCGCGTGCTTGCCCACGTAGCCGCTGCCCTTGCGCTCGGGCACGTCCACGTTGATGCGCTGGCCGTGGATGTTCCCCATGAAGAGCTGGCCGTGATATTCCTTCGGCCAGCTCCCGCCGAGATAACACATGAGGCCCGCGTGCGCGTGACCGCCGCCTGCTGTGTCGGAACGCGCGTTGCCGCCGTGGGGCGTCGCGCCGAGGTAGTGGCGATGGTCGGCGATGGTCTTGAGGTCGTCGTAGATGAACGGGTTGATGGGCTGCTTGCCGGGCTTGGCGAAGTCTTGCGCGAAGTAATCCGGCGCGATGCGCTTGGCCTCGTCGAGACTCGGCGCGTAGTGCTGGCCGCCCTGCCGCTGATAGCGCCCACCTTGAATCATGTGGAAGAGGTGCGGGATGACGCACGCCTCGATGAAGCACTGGCCGTATTCGTTGAAGTCCACGCCCCACGGATTGCTCGTGCCCTCGGCGAAGACCTCGAAGCGTTTCTTCACCGGCTGATAGCGCCACACGCCGGCGTTGACGAACTGCCGCTCCGTGTCCGGCGCACCAACGACCTTCACGTGCGAGTGAGTGAACACGCCGTGGCAGCCGTAGAGCCAGCCGTCCGGACCCCACGTGAATGTATTGAGCATCTCGTGCGTGTCTTGCCACGCGAAGCCTTCGAGCAACTTCACCGGCTCACCGGCGGGCTGCGGACCCTTATCCGTCTCCTTCACGGGAATGTGCAGGAGCCAGGGCGCCGCGCCGACATACACGCCGCCGAAGCCCCACTCGATGGCGCTCGCGAGGTTCAGCCCCTCGTAAAACACCGTGCGCTTGTCGAACTTCCCGTCGCCGTCCGTGTCCTCGAAGACGAGGATGCGGTCGGTGCCCATGCCCTCGGGCTGGCGCTGTGGGTAGGTGTAGTTCTCGATGACCCAGAGCCGCCCACGGTCATCAAGGCAGAAGGCGATGGGCTGCTTCACGTCCGGCTCGCCGGCGAAGAGCGTGGCCTTGAAGCCCGGCGGCAAGGTCATCGCCTTCACGGCTTCCTCGGGCGAAAGCCCGGCGAACTTCACGTCGTCCTGCGGCAGCGGGTTGGGCTTCGCAGCGGCGGGTGAAGTGGCGGCGACGGCCGCGAACGCGGGCTTCTGCGCGTATAGCTTGAAGTCGTCAAAGTTCACATGGCCCCAGCCTTCCGTGTGCTCGTCCACGAGGCGGATGAAAATCTCTTTGCCCTGCTGCACCGCGAGGTCCACGACGACGGGCGACATCGTCTCGGAGTTCTGCCCGCGCGCGGTGAAGAAGACCTTGCCGCCGTCCTTGGCGACCAACTCGACGCGCGTCCCCGGGAGGTTGCCGCCGCCCAAGAGGAACGCGGCCCACGGCTGCGTGACCTTGAACGCCGCGCTGGTGAGCGTGCCCGTGGGCTGGTCCTCGAACTTCTCGTAGCCGCCGAACCAGAAGTCGCCGACGTGATTCGCGACCTTGCCCGCGCCGAACTTGCGGTTCTGATTGATGGGGCCTTTGGTGGGCTGGCCTTTCGCGACGTCGCCGGTGGCGGTCCAGTCGCGCAAGTCGCCCGTCTCGAAGTCGGTGTTGAGCGGCTTGCCGTCGGCACCCACGGGCAAGATGCCGCCGCCAGCGAGCGGCGGATTGGGCTTCGCGTCCACGGTGGCGACGGGCGCGACGGTGCGGGTGACGACGGCGGCGGGCTTCACTGCGTTCTTGCCGGCGTCGGCGAAGAGAACTTTTGGCTGCGCTTTGTCCCATTCGTCCTTCGACACTTTCTTCGCCTCGTTGCGGAAGACGAACGTGCCCTTCTTGTTGCCGATGATGAAGTCGGGGCGGCCGTCGCCGTTCACGTCCGCGAGGCCAATTTGGCGGCCCACGCCGGAGTCGTTGTCCACGAGCTGCGGCACCCAGTCCACGGACTTGTCGGCGTTGCGCACGAGCTTGAACCAGTAGAGCACGGCGGGGTCGGTCGCGCCGGGGTCCGCGCCGGGGCCGTGCGCCCAGACGCACTTGCCGGTGACGATGTCCTTCAGCCCGTCGCCGTCCAGGTCCACCAACTCGAGGGCGTGAAGCTGCGAGAAGGCGACGCCGTAGCGGTTCTCGCGGGCTTCCTTGTTCATGAAGATGTGGGCCTTGAACTGCGGACTGCCGGCGGCATCGCGCTCCTTGAGCTGCTCATACCAAGCGAGCCCGTAGCCGTGGGAGGCGAGCGCGGTGACGATGTCGTTCAAGCCGTCGCCGTTCACGTCGTAGGCGAACATCTGCGAACTGCTCGGGGCGAAGAAGGTCTTGTGAAACTTCCAGACGGGATTGCCCACGAGCGACGCGGGCTGCTCGAACCAGCCGCTGCTACAGATTAAATCCATGCGCCCGTCGCCATTCACATCGCCGACGCCGAGGCCGTGGGTGAACTTGCCCCAGTTGCCCTTCTCGCTGACAGGCGTGAAGACCCACTTGTTCGTCACGTTCTTCCAGTCCGGCTTCGCGTAGCCGAAGTTGCCCTTGTAGTTGCAGATAATCTCCGGCTTCCCGTCGCCATCAATGTCCGCGAACGTCGGCGACTCGTTGTCCACCTCGTCGAAGACCTGATGCCGCGCCCAGTGCTGCTCCTTCCCTTGCGGATTGAGGTAGAGAAAAGCCGGCGTGCCCGGCAGACCGAAGGTGAGCACGTCATTCCAGCCATCGCCATCGAAGTCGTAAACGAACGCGAAGAAGTTGTCCCCCGAGTAGGAATTCTTGCTGCCCATCGCGCCCTCGAAGCCGGGGAACTCCACATCCGCGCCGTCCTTCTTCGTCTTGGTCGTGCGCGTGGCGGGATAAATCTCGTGGCGCTTCGTGAAGGCCGGCCCTTCCCACCAGTAAGGCCCGGAGATGGCGTCGGGCTTCCCGTCCTTGTTGAGGTCGCCGAAGATGGCGCCCTCGGACCAGTAGTGCTTGTCGAGCTGCTGCTTCTTGAACGTGGTGAGCGAGAGATCAGCTGCGGTGGCGGACGTGACGACGGCGAGTCCGGCGAGGAGCAAGGCGAACGGCTTCATGCGGAAGGTTGTCGCAAGCAACCGGGGGAAGGGTCAAGGGGATTGGCCGCTCGGGTGGCCCGCCTGCCGCTGCCATTGACTGCCCCGCGTCCAAAAACTAGGTTGCCACAGCTCAAGTGGATTCCGCCCGGGCCGTGTTGCGCGTTGGGCGGCGGTTCGCGCGGGCGATTGTCGCATGAGATCCGTTGTCATCTGTTGGAAGGGCGTGCCCGGGCTGCTCCTTGCCTGCCTCGCGTTCGTGGCCGGCGCGCGCGCGGAGCAGGTGCTCCTGAGCAAGATCATGTATCACCCGCCCGGCGACCTTCCGGAATACGTCGAGATCTACAACAACACCGCCAACGCGATTGACATCGCCGACTGGCGGCTCAAGGGCGGCATCGAGTTCCGCTTCCCCGCCTTCAACGCCGCCGACTCGCAGGCCTCGTGGATGAAGCCCTTCGAGCGCATCGTCCTCTCGATGGCCGACGCCCGGACGACGCGCGCCGCCTACAAGATTCCCGCCAACGTCCGCATCCTCGGCCCGTGGGTGGGCCGCCTCAACAAACAGGGCGACCGGCTCAAGCTGCTTGATAAAAACGGCCTCACCATGTCCACGGTGAAGTATATGGACCGCGCTCCGTGGCCCGCCGCCGCGAACGGCGGTGGCCACGCGCTGGTCTTGAAAAACCCCGACCGCAAGGTGGACGACTGGCGCAACTGGGGCGTCAGCACCAAGCCCGGCGGCGGGCCTGGCACTGAGTCCGGCGCGGTGAACGAAACGCCCGTCGGCAACCCCGAGCTGATCACGCAGTCGGGCGAAACCGTCGTGGTGGATTACGACGCGAACTGGGCCATCACCACCGGGGTGGACATGACGCCGACGAAGTGGAAGGAGTTGACGTTCCCCGACCGGACGTGGACGCGCGGCCCTGGCCTGATTGGCTTCGGCACAACGAAGGTGCCGCCGCCGGGCATCCGCACTCCGGTGCGCGCAGGCTTCGTGACCTATTACCTCCGGCACGTCTTCATCTACAACGGGCCGCCCGGCGGGCAAATCTCCGTGGACACCATCCTGGATGACGGCGCGGTGTTCTACCTGAACAACCAGGAAGTCGGCCGCGTGGGCATGCCCGGCGGCCCCGTGCGGGCGAACACCCCGGCGAACCGCACCGTCGGGGACGCGATCGAGGAGAAGGCGGTCTTCACCATCAACCCCGCCGCCCTCGTCAAGGGCACCAACGTCCTCGCCGTCGAAGTGCATCAAGCCCCCGGCGCGAACCCCGACCTCGCGTTCGGCATGAAGCTCAAGGTGAAGGCCGGGGCCGGCGCGGCCCTCGCCCGCTCGGTGCTCATCAACGAAGTCCTGTCCGGCCCCGCCGGCGTGAACTTCATCGAGTTCTTCAACTCCGGAGCGAACCCAGTGAACTTGAAGGGGCACTACCTCCTGCCCGCCGCGCCGGCGGCGATGCCCCCGACGGTCCGGCGTTACCAGATTCAGCAGGACTTGGTCATCCGGTCGAAGTCCTTCGGCACGCTGGACATGATTGAGGCCGGCGTCTGGCCGAAGCAGCCCGTGGTCGCCTACCTCGTCGCGCCCGACGGTCAGACCGTGCTGCACGCGATTAGTGCCGTGGTGCCCACGGACGGGCGCTCGCTGGGCCAGCGGCCCGACGGCAGCGGGCAGTGGTTCTACCTCGGTCAACCCACGCCGGACGCGCCCAACGCGAAGCAGTCCGGCCTCGTCGGCTCGCTCAAGATCAACGAAGTCCACCTCGGCAAGAATGGCGTGGTGGACTGGGTGGAGGTTTATAACGCGGGCACGAACCGCGCGACGCTGGGCGGCCATTTCCTCGCCAGCAAGGCCGGCTTCGGCAACAAGGTGACGCTCGTCGGCGACGTGCCGGCCAAGGGCCGCAAGACCTTCGACGTGTCGTTCCCAACGGTCGCCGGGGACGTGACGCTCTTCCTCGTCGGCGCGGAGAACGTCGTGTTGGACGCGCACACCTTTCACATCTCGAAGTATGGCGAGTTCTTCTCCGCCTTCCCGGATGGCAGCGGTGAGTTCCTCGTGGACACCAAGGGCACGCGCGACCAGACCAACGCCCCCGCGCGGAACACCGACATCGTCATCAACGAGATCATGTATAAGCCGCCGGTCACGCAGGAGAGCAGCGAGTTTGTGGAGCTGTTCAATCGCGGGGACAAGTCGGTGGACCTCTCCGATTGGGTGCTGACTGGTGGCATTGACTTCATCTTCCCGCCGAACACCAGGCTGAAGGCCGGGGACTACCTCGTCATCGCGGCGGACGCCGGGCTGCTCCGCTCCGTCCACGGTAACATCAACGTGCTCGGCAATTTCGCCGGCAAGCTGAATAACGAGGGGGATCTCCTGCGCCTGCTCGACGCGAAGGGCAACCTCGTCAACGAAGTGGATTACCGGCCCGGCGGCGACTGGCCGGTGCTGGCGCATGGCGGCGGCAGCAGCATGGAATTGCTCCACCCGTTCATGGACAACCGCCTCGCCTCCGCGTGGCGAGACAGCGATGAATCTGGCAAGGCGAAGTTCAAGAGCTACTACGCGTCCGGCCTCTACGAGTCCAACGCGCTGCTGAATCCGATCCTGCCGACCGACATCAACGAGCTGCATTTCTATCTGGTGAGTGACGGCCACACCATCGTGGACAACGTGCAGATCCGGAAGAACGGGGAAGGCCCCAACTACATTCTCAACGGCAAACGCATGTCCACGAACGGCGTCAGCGAGAGCGGCTGGTTGGCCCAAGGGTCGCACTGGGCCAGCTACATCAAGGACGGCCAGCTCCACCTCCTCTCCGACGGGCGCGGAGACAACCGCGCCAACCGCGTCGAGATCGACGCGCCGAACCTCCGCAAGGGGGACACCTACGAGCTGCGCTTCGATGCGAAGTGGGTCGCCGGCAGCCCGCGCCTGATCGCGCATACTTGGGACTACAGCCTGTGCCCGTCCTTCCTGATCGAAGTGCCCGCCAATCTCGGCACGCCGGGCCGGCCAAATTCCCGTCGGCAGCCCGCGCTCGCCGCCCAGGTGGACAACCTGTCGCACAGCCCCGCCGTGCCCCGCACCATCGACACGGTGAAAGTCACGGCGCAAGTCCGCTCGGCCGGGCTGCTAACGGTGCAGCTCTTCCACCGGCTGGACAACGAGAACGGCAACGGCCAGTGGAACAGCAAGCCCATGGGGAGCACCGGCGACGGCGTTTACTCGGCGCTGCTGCCGGAATACAAGACCGTCGGCAACGTGGTGCAGTTCTACGTCCGCGCCACCACCGCCGGCGGCGAGTGCCTCCTGCCACGCGGCGGTGCCAGCCTGCCCGCCATGTTTGTGGTGGATGACCAAGTGGTCACGCGCGACCTGCGGCTGGAGCGTTTCATCCTGTCCGCCTACGACATCGGCGCGATGCTGGGCGGCAACACGAACAAGTATAACTGGAAGTTCCCGCGCCTGAACAACCACTACTTCAACGCCACGTTCATCAACAACGAGCAGGAGATTTTTTACAACGCCGAGCTGCACAACAGCGGCAGCGGCTACACGCGCGGCGGCTTGGACCGGGGCAAATGGAAGCTCCCCCTCGACCGCCTCTTCCGCGACCACCGCAAGCTCACCTACGACAATGACCCCGACGGCGCGGCCCGGCATCACAACCGCCTCGTCCGCTACTGGCTCTACCTGCTGGGCGAGCCGGTCAACGAGTGCGAGTTCGTCCGGGTCATCCTCAACAAGAACGCCCCCATGCTCCGCGAGGAGACCGAGCCGGTGTCCAATGATTATCTCAAGCGCGTCTGGAAGCACGGCACCCAGGGCAAGCTCTACCGCCCGGAGTTCACCTGGTGGTTCCGCGACGACTGGACCGGCGGCTCGCCCATCCCCCCCACCTTTGAATACAAGGGCAGCGCCGACCCGCGCCTCTACCGCCACGTCTGGATGAAGCGCACGCGCGAGGCCGAGGACGATTACTCGGACCTCACGGACTTCTTCAAACTCATCTCGGAGAACCAATACACGCAGAAGCAGATCGAGGCCGTCCTCGACCCAGAGGCCGTCCTCAAGAGCGCCGCCGTGCGCGGCTACAGCGCGGACTGGGACACGTTCACGATGGGCGGCACGCACAACGCGCTGTTCTACCATCGGACTGATGGGCGCTTCCAGTTCCTGCACTGGGACAGCGACCAGAGCTTCCAAGCTGCGAACATCCCCGGTCGCTTCTACGGCGGTCCCATCCAGCCGTGGCTGGAGAAGCCCTATAACAAGCGCCTGTTCTACTACTACCTCGTCGAGCTGTTGGAGAACTACACGCACAACTCGCCGCGCATCAATGCGTGGATGCGCGCCGAGGTCGAGGCCAGCAACGCCATCAACGTCGAGAGCAAACTCTACCGAGACTTTTTCGCCGGCCGGCAAGCCGCCGCCCTCAAGCTCATGGGCGACAACTACAAGCTCGACTTCAAGATTAACACCAACGGCGGCCAACCCCTCACCACCGACGCGGTGTCGGTGAGCATCGAAGGCCAGTCACCCTATGGCATCTTCACCGTGGCCATCGACGGCCAGCCGCGCGCAAAACTGGAGTGGCTCGATGACACCAAGTGGCGCATGAACAACATCGGCCTCAGCCCCGGCGTGAACGAGTTAGTGCTGCGGGGCGTAGACCAGTGGGGCAACACCAAGCGCGAGGCCAAGCTCACCGTCACCAAGCCCACCCCGCCCGCCCCCAAGTCCGCGGGCAAGTAGCCCCGCCGACGTAATCGCCGCTGGGGACGATTCCAAGATTGCGGTCCGGCCCGACCGACGGATACTCGCCCGCGTGCTGGGCAACTTACTGGAACCGGAACTGCGTGAGCTGATTGAGCGTCGCGAGTTCAATCAATTGCGCTCGGTCCTCTGCACGTTCTCCGCGCCGGACATTGTCGAGATTTTCACTGACCTCAAGCCCCGGGACGAAGCGGTGCTGCTGCGGTTGCTGCCGCATGACTTGGCGGCGGATGTCTTCGAGCACCTGCCCCACGACGACCAGGAGAAGATGCTCAAAGCCCTCGGCGATGAGGAGGTTGCCGGCATTCTCAACAGCATGGCCCCCGATGAGCGCACCGCCCTGCTCGAGGAGCTCCCGGCGGCGGCGACGCAGAAGCTTCTGAACCTGCTCACGCCCACGCAGCGGAAGATTGCCGCCGACCTGCTCGGCTATCCGCCCGGCTCCATCGGCCGCCGCATGACCCCGGACTATGTCGCCATTCAACAGCACTGGACGGTTGCCGAAGTGCTGGCCCACCTGCGCGCCGTGGGCCGCGACCGCGAGACGCTCAACCAGCTCTACGTCGTCGCGGACAAAGGCGTGCTGGTGGACTGGGTGCGCCTGCGAAAGGTCGTCGTCTCCGAGCTGGCCAAGCCCGTGGCCGAGCTGTTCGAGCAGAAGAACTGGGCCTTGCGCGCGGGCGACCCGCAGCACCAGGCCGTGGAGTCGTTCCGCAAATA
>JAYTIO010000474.1:0-4506 GCA_043731805.1 Pedosphaera sp.
CTCCCTCACCCCTTCACCTGCGCGAGCGCGTGGGTGAGGTAGGGCAGGAGCTGCTTCTTGCGGGAGCCATGCCAGAGTGTCCTTCAATCCTTTCTCCCTCACCCCATCCCTCTCCCGCTGGGAGAGGGGGCCACGCCCTCCGCGTCCGGCCACCAGCACGCGCCCGTTTCACCACGCGGCGTGAAGCGCCTCCCCTCATGTAGGACAGCGCGTCCCGCCTGTCCTTCCATTCAAAGCTCCCGCTTGAGCGGCTTCTCCAGACAATGGAAGGTCAGGCTGGAAGCGC
This sequence comes from Pedosphaera sp., assembly GCA_043731805.1. Taxonomy (GTDB): domain Bacteria; phylum Verrucomicrobiota; class Verrucomicrobiia; order Limisphaerales; family SXTU01; genus SXTU01. Next base: position 287 of record JAYTIO010000474.1, read on the forward strand.
TGACCTACTGGGATATGCGTCCACCCCGTCCCTCGCTGCGTTTCTCCCGCCTCCCTCACCCCTTCACCTGCGCGAGCGCGTGGGTGAGGTAGGGCAGGAGTTGCTTCTTGCGGGAGACGACGCCGTCGAGTTGGAAGATGCCGGGTTCGAGTTGGGGATAGTCCACCTTGTCCTTGAAGTTCTTCGTGCCGGCCAGCAGGAGCAGCGAGCTTTGCAGCACCACGTCGGTCACGAGCAGGGCGGCGAAGAGATAACCCTTCTCCGCTCGATGCACCTCCAGCGCGGCGAGGACCTCAGTCTTGCGCTTCCAGAATTGGTCGAAGCCCAGCTCCTCAATCTGCGCAACGCTGAAGGCGCGGCCGTTCTCGAGGTATTCCTTGCAGTCGGTGGTGATGGCCTGCGCGGCGGGCTTGGTGGTGAGCACGGAGCCGGAGGCGAAGAGTTTCTCGGTGAACTCGGTGGCGTTGACGCCGGAGAGGGCTTCGAGCTTGGCGAGGATTTCCGCGTCGCGGGCGGTCGTGGTGGGGGAGGTGAGGTTGAGGGTGTCGGAGACGAGGCCGGCGAGGAGCAGACCGGCGATGCTGGGGGTCAGCTCGACGTTGTAGCGGAAGAAACAGTCGGCCACGATGGTGCTGGTGGAGCCGACGGGTTCGTTGCGGAAGAGGATGGGCTGCTGCGTGGTGAGCGCGCCGATGCGGTGGTGGTCAATGATTTCCAGAATCTCGACCTTGTCCGCGCCGGCGACGGCTTGGGAAAGTTCGTTGTGGTCCACGAGAATGAGCTTGCGGTCCACCTTCTTGAGGAAGTCGGACTTGGACAGGATGCCGATGGTGCGGCCGGCTTGGTCCACGACGGGGAAGGCTTGGAAGGCGGACGCGGTGGCGACGGGCTGCACCTCGGTGAGCGACTCGTCCTCGCGGAAAGTGAGGAAGTGCTCGTGGAGCATATGGCTCACGGCGATGGCCCCGCGCGCGAGCATCGCGGTGGTGGCGCTGTCGTGCGGGGAGACGATGAGGCTGACCTCGTTCTTCTTCGCGGCCTCGATGGTCTTCGGCTCGACCTGCAAGCCGCCGGTGACGATGACCAGGCGCACGCGTTCGCGGATGGCGAGGTTCTGGATGTCCCAGCGGTCGCCCACGACGACAACGAGTTTCTCGCGCGGGTAGGTGTCGAGGCGCTCGGAGAAGGCTTCCAGACTCATCGCGCCAATCATGAGGATGAGGTCTTCCTCACGGTCCGGCTCGACGGCGAAGAGCAGGCTGCCCTCGAGCGTGCGGGCAAGGTGGCGGATGGAGGAGACGACGCGGCGCGAGTCGAAGAGCCGGCTGCCGGCGGGGAAGAAGAACTTGCTCAACTTGAAGAGCGAGAGCAGGCCGCGGCAGGAGCGGTCTTCGTTCAGGACGGGCAGCACGCGGATGTTGCGGTCGTCCATGATGCCCAGCGCCTCGGAGATGGAGGCGGTGGGCGGGACGGCGATGACGTTGGACTGCATGACATCGCGCACCTTGGGCGACACGTCGGAGACGAAGCGCGGCGGCGGGACGAGGAAGGTCTTGAGGACGAAATCAATGCGGTCGTTGGTGTCGCCGCAGCGCGCGGCTTCGACGTTGCGCATGCCGGTGCGGCGCTTGAACTCGGCGTAGCCGATGGCGGAGCAGATGGCGTCGGTGTCAGGGTTGCGATGGCCGATAACGAGGATGTCACTCATGGGTGCCCGGCGCGGAGGCCGGGGCCGGAGTGCAATAGCCGCAGATGGGGTGCGTCGCAATCCTGAAACGCGATGGAGCGCGGCCTTCAGGCCGCTTCAACGTGATTACGGCCGGAACTTTCCGAGCTTTCCGATGGCGTCTGTATCGTCGCTGCTTGAAGCGGCCTGAAGGCCGCGCTCCGCAGACACAGACTTGCCGCCCGTCATACTTCTGCCAAGACTCGCGCGTGCCTGACAACCCACTCCACTCCCGCTTGCGCCGCTGGCTGCGCGCGCTCGGTGGCTTGCTGCCCCTGGCCTTGCTCGCGGGTTGCACCACCCCGCGGCCCGGCGCGCTGCTGAAGCGCCAGGGCGACGAAATCATCGTGGCGGGCCAGCTCTTCCACACCGGCACGCGCGTGGTGACGTGGCTGGACCCGAACGGCTACGACGCTTACCGAGTCGAGCGGCGGTTCGCCCCGTTCGACCAGTCGTCGTGGGAAACCTCGAAGGTCGCCGTGGCCGCGCTGGCGACGCCCAACCGCTACGGCCTGCGCAAGGACGGCCTGACGCCCGCGCAAATCGAGCGCGTGCGGGGCGGCGGCTGGGACTTGCCGCTGTTGCGCGAGCGGGTGGACCAGTTCGTCCTGCACTTCGACGCGGCGGGCACGAGCCGGCAGTGCTTCAAGGTGCTGCACGACCACCGCTGCCTGAGCGTCCACTTCATGCTCGATCTCGACGGGACGGTTTACCAGACGCTCGACCTCAAGGAGCGCGCGTGGCACGCGACGACCTCGAACACGCGCAGCATCGGCATCGAGATTGCGAACATCGGGGCCTTCGCGCCCGGCCAGCAGAAGATGTTCGAGGACTGGTATCAGCGCGACGACACCGGCTGGCCGCGCGTGGTGGTGCCGGCGCGCTTTGGCGAGACGGGCATCTTGACGCCGAACTTCGTGGCCCGCCCGGCGCGGAAGGAGCGGGTCGTCGGCCCGGTGCAAGGCCGGCCGTTACAGCAATACGATTTCACGCCGGAGCAATACGCCGCGCTCATCAAGCTCACCGCCACGCTCTGCAAGGTGTTCCCCAACCTCCGCTGCGATTACCCGAAAGGCGCCGACGGCCAGCTCGTCACGAGCAAGTTGCCCGATGCCACGCTGGAGACGTATCAAGGCATCCTCGGCCACTACCACATCCAGACGGACAAGGTGGACCCCGGCCCGGCATTCCAGTGGGAGCGCGTCATCGGCGAGGCGAGGAAACTGGTGCGTTGATGAAGCACTTCAAAGCCATCGCCGCGATGTCGCTGAACCGCGTCATCGGCAACGGCAACCAAATCCCTTGGCACCTGCCGGAGGACTTCAAGTGGTTCAAGGCCACGACGCTCGGCCATGTGCTCGTGATGGGGCGCAAGACCTTCGAGTCCATTGGCCGGCCGCTCCCCGGCCGCGAGACCCTCGTGTTGAGTCGCACGGGCTGGACGCATCCCGGCGTGCAGACCGTCGCGAGTCTGGAAGCGGTCGCGGCGTTGGCTGGCGAGCGTCAGGTCTTCCTCTGCGGCGGCGCGCAAATCTACACCCAAGCCCTCCCGCTCTGCTCCGACCTGTTCCTGACCCTCGTGAAGCGAGAAGTCCAAGGCGACGCCTTCTTCCCCGCGTTCGAGGACCGCTTCGAGCTGATCGCCGAACTCCGCGACACGCCGGAGTTCAAGATTCTCCACTACCGGCACCGTGCGCTCGACCGGACCGTGCCGTAGCGCCGCTTGGCCGAAACTCTGTTCGTTACACTGCCCGCCAATCGCTGCATTCTCGCTCCCACGTTCATGAACGCACCGCTCCCCAACTCCATCATCAGCAAACTCAAGAGTTTCGCGCAGAAGCTCGAACCCATCCTCGCCCTCGGCAAAGCCGGCGCGACCGACGCCTTCATCAAGAGCCTCGACGAAGCGCTCGGCCAACATGAGTTGGTGAAGATCAAGTTCGCTGCCTTCAAGGACGAGCGGAAGACCCTCGCGCCCCAGCTCGCCGAGAAGACGAACAGTCACCTCGTCTGGATTGTCGGCCACGTCGCCGTCTTCTACCGCCAGCAGCCCGACGCGGAGAAGCGCCGTGTGAGGGTGTGAGGGGAGCGGAGCCGGTGAGAAAGTGAGAAAGCGGGAAGGTCAGCAGGCTACGGAGTTCAGCCGCGTCTATTCCACTCCCACCTGCTCACTTACCCGCTTTCTCACCCGCCCACCTGCTCCGCCGAAAGCCTTGCCTTCCCTCCATCGCCCGCCAACATCGCCCGCACACTATGTATCGCCTACTGTTCACCGCCGCCCTGACGCTCGCCGCCACGTTGCTCCCCGCTGAAAACTGGTCCAACTGGCGCGGCCCCACCTACGACGGCTCCAGTCCGGAGAAGAATCTTCCCGCCACCTTCAGCAAGACCGAGAACGTGAAGTGGTCCGCCCCGCTGCCCGGCTACTCCGCCGCCACGCCCGTCATCCACGGCGACCGCGTGTTCGTCAGCTCTGCCGAAGCCCAGACCGCGA
>JAYTIO010000475.1:0-5427 GCA_043731805.1 Pedosphaera sp.
CCAGGTGACCAAGACGGGCACGGCTGCTGCGGCGGCGGCGGATCCGAACCGCAAGAGCTTCCGGCTCGTGCGCGAGGTGGAGCCGCTCAAGCCCGGCGATGCGTTGCCGGACTACCAACTCACGAACCAGCTCGGGCAGGCGTTCAGCACCGCGCAGTTCAAGGGGCAGGCGCTGGCCATCACCTTCATCTTCACGCGTTGCCCGGTGCCGGACTTCTGCCCGCGCATGAGCGAGCGGTTTGCCCAGGCCATCAAGCGGATGAAGGAGCTGCCCAACGCGCCGACGAACTACCATCTGCTGTCCCTCTCCTTCGATGTGGAATACGACACGCCGATGGTGTTGCAGACCTACGCGAGCCGGGTAAAGGCGCAGCACGGCGCGGACTTGAGCCGGTGGAGTTTCGCCACGGGCAAGCTGATTGACATTGATGACCTCACCGAGCGCTTCGGCATGATGTTTGCCCGTGAGCCGGGGACGATTCCCTTCAACCACAACCTGCGGACCGTGGTGGTGGATGCCGCCGGGAAGGTGCAGAAGATCTACATCGGCAACGAGTGGAAGCTGGACGACTTCGTCAGCGAGTTGGTGAAGGCGACGCAGGCCAAGCCGTAGCCGGCCGGCGCGGTCACGGCCGATACTTCTTCAACAGGGGTGCGAGTTCCTTGACCGTCTTGGCGGGCCAGAGTTTCGGGTCGGTCATGATCGCGTTGCGTAAGGCGTCGTGGCAGGGCCAGGTCGGCTCGGACGGGATGCGGGGCAGGACTTGTTGGATGGTGCGCTGGGCGGTCGCGGCGTTGCGTTTGAGGTTCTCGAGGACCATCGCGACGGTCACGTGCGCCTCGTCCACCTTCCAGCAGTCGTAGTCGGTGATCATGGCCATGGTGGCGTAGGCGATCTCGGCCTCGCGGGCGCACTTGGCCTCGCCGAGGTTGGTCATGCCGATCACGTCGTGGCCCTGCCGGTGGTTGAGGAGCGACTCGGCGCGGGTGCTGAAGGCCGGGCCTTCCATGTTCACGTAGGTGCCGCCGTCGTGGACACGCGCCTTCTGGGCCTTGGCGGAGGTGAGCAAGAGCTGGCGCAACTCCTCGCAGATGGGGTCAGCAAACGCGACGTGCGCCACGATGCCGCGCCCGAAGAAGGTGTGCTCGAAGTCGCGCTTGGTGCGGTCGAGGAACTGGTCGGGCAGCACGATGTCGCAGGGGCGATATTTGGTTTGCAGGGAGCCGACGGCGCTGACGCTGATGACCCAGTGGACGCCGAGGGATTTCAGCGCCCAGAGGTTGGCGCGGTGGTTCAGCTCGCTGGGCAGGAGCCGGTGACCGCGCGCGTGCCGGGGGAGGAAGACGACTTCACGGCCCGCGAGCTGGCCGGTGAGGAGTTCGTCGGAAGGCGGGCCGAAGGGGGTGTTGACCTTTACCCACTTCTGGCCGGTGAAGCCCTCAATGTGGTAAAGCCCGCTGCCGCCGATGATGCCAATGCGATTGGTTGCCATGAGGGGCAGGATAGCCAGCGAGCTCGGCGATGTGCCAGCCGGCAAATGCGTGGGCGCGGGGTCAGTAGTAGGCGATGCCGTTGGCCGCGCCGTTGAAGTCGTGCCGCTTGATGATGGCAGCGCGGGGTCGTGGCTCGACGTGACCGTCGCCGAAGAGCAGGTTCACAGACTCGAGTCGGCCCTGGTAGGGATGCCCTTGACCGGCCGCCGGAAGGTTTGTGGAGGTGATGCTGTCCGTCAGGATCGGCTTGTCTTGCAGGGCCGGGTCGGTGTCGTTGGCCGGCCAGTAGGGGAAGGTGTCTGCATTGTTGGCGGGGAACTTCGATGCGCCAGCCATACGCGGCACCCACCAGATGTGCTCGCGGAGCAGGGTGAAGGTGACGTTCGGATACCAGAGCTGCAGATAGGCTTGGAGGTCAGCCGTGTCCATCAGCAAGTTGGCCGGACTGTTCGCCGCCAGCCACTTCCTCGCGTCCTGTATCGCCTCGCTGCGGACCGGGCAGAACCACATATTCACGTTCAGCCCGTAGGGGGCCAGGCCGGGGATCAGGCCGTTGGGCACGTCCCAAGGGTTCATGCCCGTGCCCGGCATCGTGTAGGTCGGAAACTGACCGTTGTTGTCCGTGGCATAAGCCTGCACGGCCACGCCCCATTGTTTGTAGTTGGAGGTGCAATTGGTGACCTTGGCCCGGTATTTCGCCTTGGCCAGGGCCGGCAGCAGCATCCCGGCAAGGATCGCGATGATCGCGATCACGACGAGCAGTTCGATCAGGGTGAACGCGGCACGGGCGGCACGGCTCGGAAGGGAGTTGTTGGGACGCATATGGTTCGAGTGGCTGATTGACGGGACAGTGCCAAGGCTTGTTCAGGAGACCACCGCTGAAAGGCCGTGCGGCTGCGCCCGCCGGGTCGAAGCGCGACCCGTAGCACATTCACCTTTCCCCACCGGCGCGCCGCCCCTAAGCTGCGCGCCGTTTTGCTTTCATGCCCAGCGTCTTCCTCAAGACCTACGGTTGCCAGATGAACGAGCGCGACAGCGAGGCCGTCGCCGCCCAGCTCGTCGCCAAGGGCTATGTCCTCGCCGCGTCCGAGGCCGTCGCCGACGTCGTCCTGCTCAACACTTGCAGCGTGCGCGACAATGCCGAGCAGAAGGCCATCAGCAAGATGGAGAATCTCGCCGGGCAGTTCCGCAAGCTGCGGCCTGGCGTCGTGCTGGGCTTCCTCGGCTGCATGGCCCAGAGCCGGGGCAAGGAGCTGATTGACCAGCTCCCGGATGTGGACCTCGTCGTCGGCACCCAGAAGTTCCATCGAGTCGCGGACTACGTGGATGACCTGCTCGCGGGCCGCCGCACCAAGGTGGTGGACACCGACGCGGAGCCGGGCAGCGAAGCGACCATCAAGGAACACCTTCTCACCGGCGCGGCCAAGGCCAAGGTCGTCACCGCGTTCGTCAGCATCATGCAAGGCTGCAATCAATACTGCACCTTCTGCATTGTCCCCTACACGCGCGGCCAGGAGCGCAGCCGCACCATCCCGGACATCGTCGCCGAATGCCGCGAGCTGGTCGCGCGTGGCGTGAAGGAAATCACCTTGCTCGGGCAGATCGTCACCAGCTATGGCAAGCGGGAGATCCCGGAGCAGGAGGGGAAATCTGCCTTCGTGCAACTCCTCGATGCGGTCCACGCCATCGCGGGCCTCGAACGCATCCGCTTCACCTCCCCACATCCCAAGGGCTACGGCCCCGACCTCGTCGCCGCCTACGCGCGCCTGCCCAAGCTCGTCGAGAGCGCGCACCTGCCCGTCCAGTCGGGCAGCGACCGCCTGCTCAAGCTCATGCACCGCGGCTACACCCGCGCCCGCTACCTCGAAATCATCCGTCAGCTCCGCGCCGTGAACCCTGAGATGGGCATCACCACCGACATCATCGTCGGCTTCCCCGGCGAGACGGAGGCGGATTTCGCCGAGACCCTTTCGCTCGCGCGCGAAGTCGGGTTCGACAACGCGTTCGTCTTCAAATATTCCCCGCGTCGCGACACCCCCGCCGCCGCGATGCCGGACCAATTGCCCGAGTCCCTCATCGAAGCCCGGCACGCCCAGCTCCTCGCGCTCATCAACGACAGCGCCGAGCGCAAGCACAAGCTCTGCGAAGGCCGCGTGCTGCAAATCCTCGTCGAAGGCCCCAGCCGGAAGAACCCCGCCCGCCTCGAAGGCCGCACCCGCTCGAACAAGATTGTCATCTTCGAGGGCAGCGAGCGGCACATCGGCCAGGTGATGGACGTGCGCATCGTCCGCGCCGCGCCCTTCACGCTGTATGGCGACCCGGCCATCTTGAATCTCAACTGATTTCTGAGCGACAGATGGACACAGATGAAACACAGATAGGGAACTGCGCCAATCGTCCGGCGCTTTGCGGAAGGAGTCGCTCGCTTCGTAAGCCGTTCGAACGCCTCCGAGTCTTTGCCTCATCTGTGTTCCATCTGTGTTCATCTGTGGCCAAAACGACATGACCCTCTCCACTCTCAGCATCGTCCTTGGCCTCGGCGTCGCGCTGCCGCAGCTCTACGGCTTCGCGAAGCCCGCTGCGTTCCGCGACACGTTGCGCCGGTTCCCGCGTAACACCACCGCCGGCTATTTGCTCATGACCATCGCCACCGCGTGGTTCCTCTGGCACGTGAAGCAGGAGAACATCGCCGACTTCAGCGCCTTCAAGCCGTTCATGTATGCCGGCTTCGGCGCGCTGGGGCTGGGCACGTGCCTCTACTTGAAAGACTTTCTCGCCGTGCGCGGCCTCGCGCTGGTGGTGCTGCTCCTCGCCAAGCTCGTGCTCGACGCGCAGCGCTGGGAGGTCTCGAACTGGCGCTGGGTGCTCGGCGTTTGGGCCTACCTGTGGATCATCGTCGGCATTTGGTTCACCGTCTCGCCGTGGCGTTGCCGCGACATCATCGAGTGGAAGACCGCCACCGACACGCGCGTGAAAATCGGCTGTGCCCTCCGCTTCGCGCTCGGCGTGCTCGTGGCGGTGCTGGGGGCGACGGTGTTTCGGTAAGTCCTGCGAGGTCGGCGGATGAGCAAAGCCAAAGGCAAAATCCTCGTCATCCGTGGCGGTGCCATCGGCGACTTTGTCCTCACGCTTCCCGTCCTCGCCGCGCTCCGTCGGCAATTCCCCGACGCGCACCTCGAAGTCCTGGGCTACCCGCACATCGCCGCGCTCGCGTTGCACGGCGGTCTGGTGGACGCCGTGCGGCCGGTCGAAGCCCGCGCCCTCGCCAGCTTCTTCGCCGACATGGGCGACCTCGATGACGCGATGGGCCACTACTTCGCCGGCTTCCACCTCATCCTCTCCTACCTCTACGACCCCGACGGCTTCTTCGCCGGGAACGTGAAGGCCTGCACCAAGGCCCAGTTCATCCAAGGCCCGCACCGCCCGGATGAAACCAAGCCCGTCCATGCCACCGACGTTTTCCTCAAGCCCCTCGAACGCCTCGCCATCTTCGACGCCGACCCGGTGCCGCGCTTGCACTGCGCCGCACCGGCGCTGGGCGCCCCAACGCTCGCCATCCACTCCGGCAGCGGCAGCGAGTTGAAGAACTGGCCGCAACCGCACTGGGCCAAGTTCCTTGCCCACGTCATGTCCGGCACCGACTGGAACGTCTTGCTCATCGGCGGCGAGGCCGAGGGGAGCCGTGTGCGCGAGCTCGCCGAACCACTACCGTCCAGCCGAGTTCGCGTGCTGCACCACCAGCCGTTGCCCGAAGTGGCGGCGGCCCTGCAACCCTGCCTGGGCTTCGTCGGCCACGACTCCGGCATCACGCACCTGGCCGCCGCCGTTGGCCGCCCGGGCCTCGCGCTCTGGGCCGACTCGAACGAAGCCATCTGGCACCCGCGCAGCCCCGTCTTCCGTGTCCTGCGCAACTCCGACGGCCTCGCGCACCTC
>JAYTIO010000476.1:0-1768 GCA_043731805.1 Pedosphaera sp.
ACTCACCGACTACCTCCGCGACATCGGCATCAACGTCCGTTACCTCCACAGCGAGGTGGACGCGCTCGAACGCGTCGAAATCATCCGTGGCCTGCGCAAGGGCCAGTTCGACGTGCTCGTCGGCATCAACCTCCTCCGCGAGGGCCTCGACCTGCCGGAGGTTTCCCTCGTCGCGATTCTCGACGCCGACAAGGAAGGCTTCCTCCGCAGCGAGACCAGCCTCATCCAGACCGCCGGTCGCGCCGCGCGCCACCTCAACGGTGAAGTCATCCTCTACGCCGACGTGAAGACCAAGAGCATCCAGCGCTTCCTCGCCGTCTGCGAATACCGCCGGAAGAAGCAAGTTGCCTACAACACCGCGCACGGCATCACGCCACGCAGCGTCACGCGCGCGCTGGAGGACAGCCTGTCGTCGCAGCAAGAGCAGCGCGATGTCGCCACCGGGATACTGAACGATGCCGCCGGCGACTTCGACGTGACCGAGACCATCCGCGAGCTGGAGGGCCAGATGATTGAAGCCTCGAACAAACTGGAGTTCGAGAAGGCCGCGCTTTACCGCGACCAAATCAATGAGCTGAAGCGCATGGCCGGCGGCGAAGCCCCGACCCACCGCACGAGCTACGGCAAGAAGCCCGCGAAGTCCCGCAAGACGGGCAAGCCCACGTGGACGCCGCGCGTGTAGTGGCCACGCTCGTGAGAGCGTGGCTCGCCAAAACAGACCACCATGTTCTCACGAACATGGCCACGAGTTGCGGCCATCGCCGTCTTTGCGTTGAAATCTCTCCCTCCTTCGCGGCACGCTCCGCCCGTGACCACCACTGGCAAACGCGTCCTCCGCTGGCTGGCAGCCCCGTCCCTCTTCATCGCCGCCAGCGTCTGCCTGTCCCTCAGCTCCTGCTCGACGGTCGAGCGCACCGTCTCCGCACCACCGCTGGTCGAGGGCGCGGCCTTCGTAGGCAACAAAGCCTGCGCCGACTGCCACACCAACTACACCCGCACCTTTGCCGCCAGCGCACACGGGCGCTTCCACTCGGACAGCCCGCGCCTCGCCGGCCAGACCGGTTGCGAGTCTTGCCACGGGCCGGGCAGCAAGCACGTCCAGACCGGCGGACAGGGTCGGGACAAGTTCATCGTCAACCCGCGCAAGTCGCCGGAGACGTGCTTCGCCTGCCACGTCCAGACCCACGCGGAGTTCCGGCTGCCGCATCACCACCAAGTTCTTGAAGGCAAACTCCACTGCGGCCAATGCCACGACGCCCACGGCTTCGACATCCACAAACCCAAGGGCGGCCTCGCGCTGTCGCGGCTGAACGAGACGTGCGCGAACTGCCACCGCGAGCAGAGCAAGCCGCACGTCTTCGGCCACGAGGCGTTGCGCGAAGGCTGCGTGGCCTGCCACACGCCGCACGGCTCGTTCACGCAAAAACTTCTCCACCAACGCGACGTGAACCTCTGCATCAAGTGCCACGCGCAGGGGCAGACCACGCCCGGCGAAATCTACTTCGGCAACGAGCGCCACACGGATTACATCCGCCGTGCGACGTGCTGGGCGGCGGGCTGCCACACAGCGGTGCATGGGTCGAACATTGACCCGAGGCTGCGGTATTGAAGCGCGCACACCATCGCCTCGACTAACTCGCCGAACATCCGTGCGCCCCTCCCCCTCACCCCGGCCTTCTCCCTCAGGGAGAGAATCCACGAGCCACCGAGGCTCGCGATTTCAGCCCCTGAACCCGGCGCGCGACCGGTCCCCGGTCGCAGCGCGTGC
>JAYTIO010000477.1:0-3698 GCA_043731805.1 Pedosphaera sp.
TGTGCCTCTTTGTGGCTAATCCCGTCTTGCTTGCGGTCAACTTTTTGTCGCCATGTTCCGAAAACTAGCCCGACTCTTCAAAGGCAACCGTCGTCTCCGCCGCGAGGGCGAGAATGTGCTGCGCGTGAAGCTGCGCACGGACCAACTCCACGCGGCGCGCACGCGCTTCGCGATGCAGGTGCTCACCGTGCTCTTCGGCTCGGCGGTGGTGCTCTTCCTCGGCTGGCGCGGGGTGGATATGGCCGTGCGGGAGTTCGTCACGGAGAATCCGGCGTTCGCGACCAAGACGATTGATTTGCAGACGGAAGGCGTGCTGACGGGCGAGGCGTTGCGCAAGTGGGCGGGCGTCCGAGTGGGCGAGAACCTCATGGGGCTGGACCTCGCCCGCATCAAACGCGACCTCGAACTGGTCCCGCTCATCCAGTCCGCCGCTGTCGAGCGCGTGCTGCCCGACACCCTGCGCATCCGCGTGACTGAGCGCGTGCCGGTGGCGCAGGTCGCCGTGCTGCGTCCCAACGCCAGCGGGCGCTACACCACCGTCATCCATCTCCTCGACGCCACCGGCTTCGTCATGCTGCCGCCCGACCGCACGATGGTCGCGGACCCGACGGCACTGCAAATTGACTGGCTGCCCGAATTGCGCGGCGTCAATGACGTGGACCTCAAGCTGGGGCGGCAGGTCGAGTCCGCGCAGGTCCGGGCCGCGCTGCGGCTGCTGACGCACTTCGAGCGCTCGGCGATGTTCGGGCGTTCGGACCTGCGGCGCGTGGACGTGGCGGGAATGGAAGTCCTGACCGCGACGACTTCCACGGGCGGTGAAATCACCTTCGCCTCGCATCGCGACTTCGACACGCAACTGCGCCGGTGGCGCGCGGTGCAGGACGTGGCCACGCAACAGGGCAAGGTGATTTCCACGCTCGACGTTTCCATCTCGCAGAACCTCCCGGCCCGCTGGGTCGAGGCGAGTTCGCTGCCCGCTCCCCCGGCCAAGCCAGTCAAACCCGCACCCTATCGGAGGAAAAATGCTTAACCTCTTCTTTCCCGAAAAAACCACCGTCATCGTCGGCCTCGAAATCGGCACCGCCAAGGTCGGCGTGGTCGTGGGCGAGGTCACCGACTCGGGCGGCACCAACATCATCGGCATCGGTCAGTGCCCCTCGCGCGGCGTGCGCAAGGGCGAGGTGGTCAACGCCGACCTCGCCGCCGAGGACGTGCGCAACGCCATCGTGGAGGCCGAGAAGTCCGCCGACGTGGAGATCGGCAGCGTGTATCTGGGCGTGACGGGCGCGCACATGACGAGCCTCAACACGCACGGCGTCTTTGCCTCCGCGTCGCTGGACCACGAGATTTCCCAGCAGGACGTGAACGAGGTGCTGGCGAACGCGAAGGTGTTCAACCGCCCGTCGGAGAACTACGTGCTGCACTCCGTCCGCCAGCATTTTACGGTGAACGGGCAGGCCGGCATCGTGGACCCGGTCGGGATGCTCGGGGAGCGGCTGGAGGTGGATATGCACGTCATCCACGGCGGCACGACGCGGTTGAAGAACCATATGCGGGTCGTCAACGGGCTGAACTTGGAAATAGATGACATGGTCTTCAGCGGCCTGTGCTCGGCGCTCGCGTTGCTGGACAACGAGCAGAAGCGCATGGGCGCGCTGGTCGTGGACCTCGGCGCGGGCACGACGGAATACGTGGTCTATGCGGACGGCGTCATCAAGCACACCGGGGTCATCGCCGTGGGCGGCGAGCATGTGACGAATGATTTGTCCCACGGCCTGCGCGGGGTGTCGCTGACGCAGGCGGAACTGCTCAAGCGCGAGCACGGCGCGGCGACGATCGAAGGGGCCGCCGGGCAGACGCTGACGCTGCGGAGCGAGCACGGTTTCGACGACCGCCGGGTGAACCTGGAGCATCTGCGCCGCATCATGGTGGCGCGGCTGGAGGAGACGTTTCAGCTCATTGACGAGGACATCGGCAACCAGGCCTTCCACGACCAGCTCCGCGCGGGCGTGTGCCTCTGCGGGGGCGGCGCGCGTATCCGGGGGATTGAGCAGCTCGCGGAGACGGTCTTCGGTTTGCCCGCGACGCTGGGCCGCGCCAACGCGGTCGGCGGCCTGCGCTCCGCGACGGATGACCCGGAGCTGGCGACCGCCGTGGGGCTGGTGAAATACGGGGCGATGCGCCAGAAGGGTCAGCGCGGCACTGGGCTGGTGGGCAAGCTCAAGAACTTCGCCGGCTCACTGGGATTATTTTGAATCACTTGTCGGCAACTCAACTCGCCAATTGCCATGACCTCGACTGAAACCACCATCGCGGCGGCTCCGGCCAAACAACAGCTCACCATCAAAGTCTTCGGCGTCGGCGGCTGCGGCGGCAACGTCGTGGCGCAGATTGACCGCGCGGGCTTTGGCGGCGCGCAGTCGATTGTGCTCAACACGGATTCGCAGGCGCTCGCGCAGTGCCCGCTGCCCTACAAGTTCAACCTCGGCCTCGAATTGAACGGCGGCCTCGGGGCGGGCGGCGACCCGGAGCGCGGGCGCGCGGCGGCGGAACAGGACGAGGCGCGGTTGCGCGAGCTTTGCACGGGCGTGGACCTGGTCTTCATTTGCGCCGGCCTGGGCGGCGGCACGGGCACGGGTGCGGGGCCGGTGCTGGCGCGCGTGGCGAAGGCGTGCGGCGCGCTGGCGCTGGCGTTTGTCACGCTGCCGTTTGATTGCGAAGGGCCGAAGCGGATGCGACAGGCACGGCTGGGCCTGGAGGAGTTCAAGGCGGCGGCCGATGGCGTCATCTGCCTGCCGAACCAAAAGGTTTTCAAGCTGATTGACGAGCACACCAGCGTGATCGAGACCTTCGCCACGACGAACGAGCTGCTGGCGCAGGGCGTGCGCGGCATCTGGCAGCTCGTGACGCGCCCGGGCTTCATCAACCTCGATTTCGCCGACCTGTGCGCCGTGCTGCGCGACCGGCATTCGGAGAGTTCCTTCGCCAGCGCCGAGGCGTGCGGGCCGCACCGCGCGAAGGAGGTCATAGAGAAACTCTTCGCCAACCCGCTGCTCGACGGCGGCACAGCGCTGGGCGAGGCCGACGCGTTGCTCGTGAGCCTCATGGGCGGGCTCAGCCTCACGATGGCCGAAGTCAACCGCGTGATGGAGCAAATCAACCGGCAGTGCGAGAACGCGCAACTCATCATGGGCGCGGCGATCGAGGAGGCGTTGGGCGACCGGCTCACCGTGACGCTGGTGGCCGCGCGCCAACATTCACCCGCTGCCGTTGCGCCTGCGGCCACTAAGCCAGCGCCGCCGGAGTCCGCGCCCGAATCCCGCGCCGCGTCCGACTTCGACCTACTGGGCGCGGCCATCGCCGCGAAGCCGGTGCCGCGCTCGGCGGCGGTGCCAGCTGAGGTTGAGACCGCCGCCGTGGCCGTAGCTGAACCGGTGCCTCCGGTGCCCGCGCCGATGGCCGCGTCCCGCTCGTGGCGCTCGCGCAAGCGGGTCAAAGCCATGCACCCCGAGCTGGGGTTGGAGGCGGACACGACCGGGGCCTTCAAGCTCAGTGAGCCGACGCGCCACAACGGGGTGAACCTCGACGTGCCGACCTATCAGCGGCGCGGGATGGCGCTGAATTAAGCCCGAACTCCCAACAGAAATGGCCGCGAGAGGGCACACAGAGCGCAAAGCCAAGTTGTAGGCAGGCAAATC
>JAYTIO010000478.1:0-3216 GCA_043731805.1 Pedosphaera sp.
GAGCGTATCGGATGGCGGGGGATAAACCAAGACGGAGTTTCCGGGTTGGGAAAGCCAGGGCGGCGCGGTGACTTTTGGCTTTCTTGCCCCCGGGGTCATAGACATATTGCCCTCCGTCTCTGCGGAGTGACCGCAGTTTCCGATTGGAGCAGCAAGGGACGAACCTAAGACCGCCACGAGCCCAGTGACGCCCGCCCTGAACATCCAGGCCAGCTTCGCAACGCCGTCCCGCTGGCTGGGCGGGGAGGCGCAGCGTTCATGACCGTGCTTGCCGACTTCCACCGCCTCTCCATCCGCAACCAACTGCGGCTGATGATCCTCGGCGCCAGCATCGTGGCGCTGGGCTTGGCCTGCGGGATCTTCCTGGGCCTGGCGAAGGCATGGTGGCGGGCGGAGACGCAGCACGAACTCGAAGCGCTCGCCAGTCTCGCCAGCCAGCCCGCCGCCGTCGCGCTTCCCTTGAACGACGCCGCGTCCGCCCAGCGCCTCGTCCACGCGCTGCGGGACAACCCGAACCTTCTGCTCGGGGCCATCTTCCGCGAGTCCGGCGGTCTGTTCGCGCAGTTCGTCCGTCACGCGGCCGAGCCGTCGCCCTCCCTGCCGCTGCCGGCGGAGGGGTTTCACGCGGAGCGGCTGGAGCTGGTCCGGCCCATCCGGTCCGCCACCGGCGCGGTGCTGGGCACGGTCTATCTGCGCGCCGATCCCGCGCGGCAGCAACGCTTCGTGTGGGCCGGCCTGGGCGTGGTGGCGGGGACGCTGCTGCTGGGCGCGCTCGTGGCGCTGGCCTGCGCCACGCGGTTCGAGCGGCACCTCACCGGCCCTCTCCGCCAGCTCACGGAGACCGCTGGGCGGGTGGCGCGCGAAGAGAACTTCGCCCTCCGTGCGCCGGCGGCTGGCCCGGACGAACTGGGCCAGCTCGT
This sequence comes from Pedosphaera sp., assembly GCA_043731805.1. Lineage (GTDB taxonomy): Bacteria > Verrucomicrobiota > Verrucomicrobiia > Limisphaerales > SXTU01 > SXTU01. The sequence continues at coordinate 921 of JAYTIO010000478.1, forward strand.
CACCGCCTTCAACGCCCTGCTCGCGCAGCTCCAACTCCGCGACGCGGAGTTGCGCCACCACCGCGACCACCTCGGCGAGCTGGTCGCGCAACGCACCGCCGAGCTGATGCAGTTGAACCAAACGCTCGTGCAGACCAAGGAACAATCCGAGGACGCCAGCCGCGCCAAGAACTCCTTCCTCGCGAACATGAGCCATGAGCTGCGCACGCCCCTCACCGCGATCATCGGCTACAGCGACCTGCTCATCAACGACCCGGCCGCGTTGGGCCAGCCGGAAGCCGTGACCGATCTGCGCCGCATCCACTCCGCCGGCCAGCAACTGCGCACGCTCATCAACGAGGTGCTCGACCTCGCCAAGATCGAGGCCGGCAAGCTGACGCTCCATTACGAAGACTTCGACCTCGTCCCGCTCCTGCGCGAGGCGTGCGACACCGTGCGTCCGTTGGCCGCCAAGAACCAAACCCGTCTGGAAGTGGACGGCCTGCCCGCCCGTTTGCCGATGCACGCCGACCCCACCAAGGTCCGCCAGACGCTCGTGAACCTGCTGGGCAACGCGTGCAAGTTCACCAAGGGCGGCGAAGTGCGCCTCCGTCTAGCCACCGAGTCGGCAGCCCCGCAGCAGTGGGTGGTCCTCGCGATCAGCGACACCGGCATCGGCATGACGGCGGCGCAGTTGGGACGGTTGTTCCAGGCCTTCGCCCAGGCGGACCCCGCGATCCTGTGCAAGTTCGGCGGCACCGGGCTGGGGCTGGTTCTCAGTCGGAACTTCGCCGAGGCGATGGGCGGCCAGTTGACCGTGACCAGCGAGCCGGGCCGCGGGTCCACCTTCACTTTGCGTCTGCCGGTGCAGCCGCTGCCCTCGGTCCGCGCGCCCGCGCCCGTGGCCGGCCCTCCGGTGCCGCTGCCGGCGGGCGCGCCGGTGGTGCTGGTGATCGACGACGACCCGCACGCGCGCGACCTCTTGGTGCGCTTCCTTCAGAAGGAGGGTTTCTCCGCGCGGACCGCTGTGGATGGGCGGCAGGGCTTGCTGATGGCGCGGCAGCTTCGTCCGTCGCTCATCACCCTCGACGTGATGATGCCCGAGGTGGACGGCTGGTCCGTGCTCAACGCGCTGAAGGCGGATCCCGAGTTGGCGAAGATCCCCGTCATGATGATCACCCTGACCGAGGAGCAGGACAAAGGGTTCGCGCTCGGGGCCGCCGAGTTCCTGACCAAGCCGGTGGACTACCCGCGCCTCGCCAGCCTGCTGCGCGAATACTGCCCCACGCCCGGCGACCGCCCCGTCCTGATCGTGGAGGACGACGAAATCTCCCGCCACTTGTTGCGCCGCAATCTGGAGCGAGAAGGTTATTCCGTGCTGGTCGCAGAAGATGGCCGCGCCGCGCTGGCGTTGATCCGGCTGCGGTTGCCCTCGGTCATCCTGCTGGACCTGATGATGCCGGAGATGGATGGCTTCGCCTTCGCGCAGGCCGCGCGTGAGCGGAAGGATCTGCGCGACGTGCCCATCATCGTCCTCACCGCCAAGGACCTCACCGAGGAGGACCGGCAGCGGCTCAGTGGCCACGTCGCCGGCATCCTCCAGAAGCAGACGCTCACGCCGGAAAACTTGCAGAGCCAGCTCCGCGCCGCCCTCGCCCAGCACCTGTCGGCGAAAGCCAAGGACTGACGCGGGACGCAGCTCACCGTCTTGCAACGGAGCAGCTTTCTACTCCTGCTCGTAATCCTGATCCTGATCTTGCTCCGCATAGCTTTCCCTGCAGCAGAGCCGGATTAGGATCAGGAGCAGCACGCAGCGCACAACACGGCTTGTCCAATTCGCACCGGCTGCGCAACCTCCGCCATGACCATCGGCGTGCCCAAGGAAATCAAGGCCCAGGAAAACCGCGTCGCGTTGCTGCCCTCGGCGGCTTACCAGCTCATCAAGCGCGGCCACCAAGTCCTCGTCGAGCGCGGCGCCGGCGCGGGCGCCGGCTACCCGGACGCCGACTACGAGCGCGCTGGCGCAACGCTCGTGAGCGAGCACGCCGAGGTGTTCGCCCGCGCAGACTTGCTCGTGAAGGTCAAGGAGCCGCTCCCCGCCGAGTATCCGCTGCTGCGGCCGGGCCAATTGCTCTTCACCTACCTCCACCTCGCCGCCAACCGCGAGCTGACCGACGCTCTACTCCAGTCCGGCGCGACGGCCATCGCCTACGAGACCATCGAGGTCAACCGCCGCCTGCCGCTCCTCGAACCGATGAGCGAAATCGCTGGGCGCATGAGCGTGCTCGTGGGCGGCTACTTCCTCGCCAAGCACTGC
>JAYTIO010000479.1:0-4121 GCA_043731805.1 Pedosphaera sp.
GGGCGGGGCGGGGCCTCAGCAGGCTTGGCGGACGGCGCGTCCGCCAGCGTCGTTGGCTTGGAGCCGCCAGCTTGGGGCGCGGGCAGCAACGCGTCGCCGCTGGCTTAGCCGTCCGCCAATTGCCGCAGGGTCGCCAGGTGCGCCGAGAAATCCCGCGCGCGCTCCTGCCCGGTTTGCTCGATGTGCTTCAGCGGAGCGCGGATGCCGTCCACGGTGGCGAGCAGTGCCGCCGTCATGGCGGGGTGGAGCAGCAGCTCACCGGTGCGCTGTTTGCCCAGCAGCGGCTCCGCGGCGTGCGCCACCTGTTCGAGCCGCGCGAAGCCGAAGAAGCCGCTGCTGCCCTTGAGCGTGTGCAACGTGCGGAAGCACGGTGGCGAACAGCGCGCGATCGGCGGGGGTTTGCTCCAGCGTCACAAACGCGCGGTCCAACGGGTCGAGATTCTCGTGCGACTCGGCGAGGAAGTCGCGCGGGAAGCTGTCCATGCTCGCGCTGGCCGGGGTCGGAGTCGTCGCGCGGGCGACGGGGGCGGACGGCCCCGGGGCGGCGGCGGGCGCTGGCACGGGCTTGCTCTCGGCGGGCGCGTGCAATGTCCCGATGAGTTCCGTGTCATCCCCGGCGGCTTCCTTCCCGGTGGCCGCGACCGCCCGGACAATCTCGCGGACACGGTCGAGCGTGGTGAGGAGCGCCGTGACCATGGCGGCGTTGAGGGTGAGCTGGCCGGCGCGGATTTTACCCAGGAGGGACTCGACCGCATGGGCGACGGCGACCAGCCGTTGGAAGGCGAAGAAGCCGCTGCTGCCCTTGATGGTGTGGAGGGCACGGAAGACGTTGCCGATGATTTTCATGTCGGCGGGCACCTGCTCCAGCCGCACGAGGTCCTGATCGAGCCGGTGCAAGTTTTCCCCGGCTTCCAGGAGGAAGTCCTTCAGGATGTCTTCCATCTGTTCCATGGCTGAAAGGGATTCGGCGTTGACGCGGTCACGTCAGCGGCCAGAAAAAACTGGGCCGGCGGCGCGATCCGGAAGCGGGAAGTCAGGAGTCAGCAGGCAGGCGGAATGACGTTGCCAGACTCCAGACTTCTGGCTCCTGCTCCGGCACGGGAGTTGCGCAGGGACACGCGATGCACGCGCCCGCCCTGGAAGTTTGGTTGCGCCGCCGGGCACGGCGCGAGCAGCGCCGGGCGGGTCTGCTGGCGTTGGGTGGCGGGCTGGGCGGCGGGGCGCTGCTGCTGGTGGCCGGCGGTGGGCTGGCGGCGGTGCTGCTGGCCGGGGCGGCGCAATTGGCCGAGGTCGTGTGCGCGTTGCTAGGGCGGAGCGTGGAGGTGGAGTTGAACCCGCCGCTGTTCACGCTGCTGGCCGGCGGGGTGGTTTTCCTGCTGTTTGCGGGAAATTCGCGCGGCGAGGCCGAGACCTTTGTGGCTCCGGGGGAACTGGATTGGCGCGATAGTGTGAACGTGGGCCAAGTGCTGCGGGCGGTGGCGGGAGCGTTCGCCCAAGTGCTCTACTCCGGGCCACGTCTGTGGCTTGCAGGTGTGGCGGCCGGACGAAGGGCGCGGGGCTGGCGGCAGATGAACTACGAACGTGGTGCACGGTTGCTTCACCAGCTGCATGGCCACGCTGGCCGCGTGGCGTTGAGCGAGCTGGCGCGGGCATTGCCGGACCTGGACGTGCCGGCGGGGCTGGCGGAATTGCAGTTGCTTCGCGGTGTGATGCTGCTGGAATCCCCGCCGCCCGGAGCGAGCCTGAGCAGCGAGTTGCGCCGCCAGTTCGGCCTGCCGCCGCGCTGCGCCGACACGTCCGCGATGCCCGCCGAACCCGAACCCACAGCCGCCCCGCCCAACGGCCGGCAGCCGGTCAAGCCCCCGGCCTTCCGCTGTGGCGAGTGCCGGCGGAAGTTCCGGCTACGCAACCTCCACGGCGGGGCGCGGTTCGACTGCCCGCTTTGTGGCACCGCCTACCGGACGTGGGCAAACGCCTCGGGCCAGGTGCAGGTGGAACCTTGCGGGCAGGATGTCCCCGCCGACCTCCCCCCGGTCACGGTGCGGCCGCTCGGCAGCCATGCGGTCCTAGGCGTCCCGGCCAACGCGACGCCCGACGAAATCAAGCAGGCCTACCGGCGGCTGATGAAGGAACACCATCCCGACCGCGTGGCCGGCCTGAACCAAGCCTCCCAGGCGCTGGCCGAGGAGCGCAGCAAGGAAATCAATCACGCCTACGCGCAGTTGCTCGGGAAGGCGTGAGCCTCAGCCGGGCAGGGCCAGCGCGGGGCGGACGGAGCGGAGGAGCGTCGTCACCGGAAACGGTTTGGTCACCCATTGGTCGGGACAAAAGCCCGACTCCACCAGCGCTAGGTCGAAGCCGAAGCCGGTCATGAGCACCGTCTTCAAGCTGTGAATCTCCGCCTTGCCCCGGGCCAGGAGTTGGAGCCCGTTCAAGCCGGGCATCTTGAAGTCCGCGAGCAGCACATCCGGCTTCATCACCGCGTTGTGCAGCTCCGCTGCCGCCACGCGCGAGTCGTGGAAGACGCGGGTGCGGTAGCCTTCCAGTTGGAGCAGTTCAGCGACGATTTCGGCGGAGACGGGTTCGTCGTCCACGATGAAGACCAGCGGCGCAGCGTGCGCAGCGGCGGGGAGGGATTGGTTTGTGGCACTCATACGTTCGCAAAGCTACGGCGGAAACCTTAGAGGAAGTTCCATGCCAGTCGCGGGCGTGTGAGGCGCCCGGGGCGGTGGGCAGGTTTTGCTTTCCATCCCCTTGACCGCCAGATAAAACCACGCCCGAAGGCACGCAGGACTGGCAACCGCTCACAGCGGGACAACCCCGGTCGCGCGGCCAGCCAATCGAATCATCGCATGAAAATCGGCATCATCGGACTCGGCTACGTTGGACTCCCTCTCTCCCTGCAATTCGCACGCTCCGGCGTGGATGTGACCGGCCTTGACGTGGATGACAAGAAGGTCGTCGCGCTCATGGGCGGGCGCAGCTACATTGAGCACATTCCGGCGTCGGCGATTCAGGAACAAGTCAACGCCGGGCGCTTCCGCGCCACGACGGACTTCTCCACCATCAAGAAACTGGACGCGGTCATCATCTGCGTCCCGACGCCGCTCAACAAAAACCGCGAGCCGGACATCAGCTACATCATCAAGTCCGGCGAGGCCATCCTGCCGCACGTCCACAAGGGCCTGCTCGTCGTCCTCGAATCCACCACCTACCCCGGCACCACCGATGAAGATCTGCGCGCCGTGCTGGAACGCAGCGGCTTGAAGGCCGGCGTGGACTTCAACCTCGCCTTCTCCCCCGAGCGCGAAGACCCCGGCAACCCGAACAGCGTCGTCGCGCAGATTCCCAAGGTCGTCGGCGGGTTTACCCCGGCGTGCTTGAAGCGCGCCATCGAAGTCTACAGCCTGGCCATCAAGACCATTGTCCCCGTCAGCTCCTGCCGCGCGGCAGAGGCGACGAAGCTTTTGGAAAACATCTTCCGTGGCGTGAACATCGCGCTGGTGAACGAACTCAAGCAGGTTTACGCCGCGATGGGCATAGACGTGTGGGAGGTTATTAACGCCGCGAAAACCAAGCCGTTCGGTTACATGCCCTTTTACCCCGGCCCTGGCCTCGGCGGGCACTGCATCCCGATTGACCCGTTTTATCTCACCTGGAAAGCCCGCGAGTATGGGCAAAATACGAAGTTCATCGAGCTAGCCGGAGAGGTGAACACCGCCATGCCAATGTATGTCGTGCATCGCACCCAGGAGGCGCTCAACGCCAAGAAGAAGTCCATCAACGGCAGCAAGATCCTGATCATGGGCCTGGCCTACAAAGCCAACGTGGACGACGATCGCGAGTCCCCCAGCTACACGCTCCTGGACCTCTTCAAGGAGCGCGGCGCGAAGATGGCTTACTTCGACCCCCACGTCCCCGTCATCCGCCCCAGCCGTGAGCACGGCCACTGGGCCGGCGTGAAGTCCGTCCCGTGGACCCAGAAGTCCATCAGCAGCTACGACGCCGTGGTCATTTGCACCAACCACAAGAAGGCCAACAACCAGGAACTCGCCGACTGGGCCCAAGTCATCGTGGACACGCGCAACGCGATGGCGGACGTGAAGGTCAAGGCGGGGAAG
>JAYTIO010000480.1:0-2640 GCA_043731805.1 Pedosphaera sp.
CCGCCCTGGCCCTGTAGTGGAGACTTCGGGGCCTTCGCCCCCGAAAACCCCTGCAAATAGCCATCACCACCTCCCGAATCCGCCAAGTAGGGCTAGCCCGTCGGCAGCACGAAGGACACGATGCGCTTGGGCACGCCGAACTCGACCATGCGCTTGAACGCATCCGGCAGGGCGGCATCGGACGACGTGGTGGAGAATGCGATGATGGCCGGCTCCTTCACGGCGCGGAGGAATTTCAACACCGGGATGCGCGTGAAGAGCCTCACCGGCCACAGCCCGCCGGCCGTCACGTCGACGCCAGCGCCAGCTCCGAATCCCTGAGCGAAGCCGAGCTGCACCCCGAACTCTGGGGCCACGTCCGCTTCCACGCCGAATGCCTCGCCGCCCTCGATCCCGCCGCGGAGAAGAAGGACAAAGCGGTGGAGGACCTGCTGAATGACTTGAAGTGAGGCCCCGTGCCGGCGATTTGCAATCGCCGCGTGGCGGGTGGGGGAAGGCGAGGCGCTTCGAACGACAGCTCCCCACGGACGGCGGTTCCAAACCGCCGGCACGGCTTCCTGGGTAGCCGCCACGGTCCGGAAGCCGCGCATTGGGACCATGTGCCCGGCGCGCGACCAGTCCCTGGTCGCAGCGCTTTCGTGGGTGCGGAGCTGCTGCGGGCGGGGACCGCCCGCGCTCCGGGTTCAAGGAGTGGGCCGGGGGGCACCTGCGTCGGCGTTGGTGCCCCCACCCCGTCATCCGGCTTTGTGCGGCCAAAGAGTTCCAGTGGCAGCCCGCCTCCTGCCCCGCCGTCACCCGCCCCTTTGCTCACCCCGCGCAATGCGGGCGTTTCGGTTCGGAACGGGCACTCGGGAATCCTACGGCTGCGAATCGAACAGGTGGACCGCGAACTTACACGATTGCCCATTGCACCCCGGCGCACCAAACTCCCGCGCACGATGCTAACGCTGGAATTTCTCGCCGAACTTGTGGAGAAGAACCGCCCTGCCGCTCAAGCCCGCGTGCGGGAGTTTGCCCTCGGTGGCCGGGAATTTCCCTTCAACTCCACGCCCGCCATCATGGGCGTCGTGAACCTCTCCGCCGGCTCCTGGTATCGCGAGAGTGTCTGCCTCTCGGCCGAGGCTGCCATCGCGCGCGGCAGAGTTCTCGCCGCTCAAGGCGCGGCCATCGTGGACCTTGGCGCGGAGTCCACTCTGGCGAACACCGAACTCGTCGGCGCGGACTTGCAGAACTCCAAGTTACTCCCCGTCGTCCAAGCCCTCCGCAGCGCTGGCATCCTCGTCTCCGTCGAGACCTATCACCCCAAAGTCACGACCGCCTGCCTCGTCGCCGGGGCCAATGTCCTCAACCTCACCGGGAGCGACCGCAACGAGGCGATGTATCGCGCCGTGGCCGAGCATCAGGCCGCTGTCATCATTTGCCACGTGCAGGGCGCCAACGTCCGCGCCGTGGGTGACTTCGACCTAAGCGCCGACCCCGTGCCGGCGATGTATGAGTATTTCGCCCGCGAGATTGAGACAGCGACGCGCTGCGGCGTGGAGCGCATCCTGATTGACCCCGGTCTGGGCTTCTACTACCGCAACCTCCAGGACAGCGCCGTGCGCGTGCGCCACCAGATGACGACCTTCCTCAACACGTTCCGCCTGCGCACGCTGGGCTTCCCCACCTGCCACGCGCTCCCGCACGCCTTCGAGTATTTCGGCGAGGAAGTCCGCTGTGCCGAACCGTTCTTCGCCCTGCTCGCCGCCTTGGGCCGCACCGACCTCTTCCGCACCCACGAAGTCCCCCGCATCAAGGCCGTGCTGGAGACGATGCGGGCGTTTTGACCCGCCCTTGATCGAAGTCGCCCAGGCGAGGACGGAACCCAACTCCACTCCACGCGCAGGAACTCCGACTGCTTGCCCAACCAGCGACGGAACGCCGCGAGCCGAGCGGGCGGGCCCTTGAAGGAGGCACCACGGAAACGCACCGCGCGTAGGACCATGCCGTAAGTCTTCCCCTCGCGGATGATTTCGGTTGCGAGCGGATCCCAGCGCGGGTCGAAGTCGCTCCACAGCTCGGTCACGGACTGCGGAACGTCCGCCGCGCAACCTCAACCCCGCCTTCCCCGGCGCGGCGGCCGGCACCCAGTCCACCTGCACGCCGGACATGCTGGGTCGCTCATTCGGGTGGCTCTTGCTCCGCATCGTCGACCCCAAGGTCACCGCTGACACCCCGCTGGACTGGAACAATCAGGCGCAGGACTGCCAGGCCGGTCGCGTGGGCGACGTGCCGTTGCCGGTGCGAACATCTACCCTTGGGCCAGCGACCGCCTCGCACCCGCGACCTGAGTGATCAGCCTCGTCGCCTCGAGCAGTTTTTCCCACTCCACCGGACTGGATGGAGACAGAAATTTTGAACCTTCACTTTTCCATTTCCTCGAAAACCCTTGGTGGGCACGACAGGACTTGAACCTGCAAGGATTGCTCCACTGGATCCTAAGTCTGCTATTTCTGTTTAGACCGCCTCCGGCTCGTTGTTGCCTACCAATAGTTTAGGCAGATGTTAACATTCCAGAGTGTGCATTGTGCCACTTTTTGTGCCACTGTCAGCCCGTGAAAGCCAAAGCAGAGCAACGCACGGCAGCCAAGCCAGAGACTG
>JAYTIO010000481.1:0-2063 GCA_043731805.1 Pedosphaera sp.
CCGCCCTGGCCCTGTAGTGGAGACTTCGGGGCCTTCGCCCCCGAAAACCCCTGCAAATAGCCATCACCACCTCCCGAATCCGCCAAGTAGGGCTAAGGGGGTGGGGCTTACCAACGCGACGAATGCAACCCTGGCGCTGACAGGCGTAACGACCAACAGCGCTGGCTCATACACCGTGGTAGTGAGCAATGCAGCAACCGCAGCCACGAGCCAGGCGGCATTGCTAACCGTCGCACACAGCCTCTTCTCTCCGCCGCCAGCGCAATCGCCCCCCAAGGTCGCCCCCGGTGGCTGGGCAAAGGCTCACTCCGTCCGTCCGCTACAGCAGCCGTGGTGGCAAAACTGACCCGAAGAGAGGACTGGCTCCTGCTCCTCGACTGGGGGCGCGTGCGGCTGGAGGGTTGAGCACGGCGCTGGTTCCGCCGTCATTCAGCCGACCATGCCTCCCGGCGAATGCTGTGTTCTCAGTTCAGCGGTGATGGCCGATCGCACCGAATTTCCCGCGCGGGGCGATCCTGGGTTACTTGCGTGGCGGTGTGCTGATGAAATTCTCCGCGTCGTCCGAGTTGCCGCTGCCCTGGTATTTCGCCGCTTGTGGATAGGGGAAGAGCGGGCGGGTGCGAATGACCTTGCCGCTCGCGTCGCGCTTCTCGGCTATGAGCTTCTCAGGCGCTTTGCCTTCCTCGACCCAGCGGAGGAGGGCTTCGTTCAGCCCAGTGGGCGTGGCACCGGCACCCCGGAAGCTGTGGTCCACGCCGGGCACCAGGAACAGCCGGGCGAACTCAGCGGTCTTCTGCTCGCCGCCCATGCGTTGCTGCACTCGCCGGTAGTAGTCTATGCTGCCCGCCGCCGGAATGAGTTGATCCGCCAGACCGTGGTAGATGATGACCTTGCCGCCACGGTCACGAAAGCGGGTGAGGTCGGGGTCGTCGGTGCCAATCACCGCGCCGTATTGCTCCACGGACTTGGTCCAGAGCTGTTCAAAGCCCGCGTGGTTCAGCGTGGTCCAGTCCCACTTGGCATCCTGCGCCAGGTAGTAAGTCCAGTAGTCGAGCGAGATGCTGAACGGCTTGCCTTTGAGCGGCGAACCCGTGGTGCCGGCATAGGCGAACATATCCGCGCCGCGTTCCAGACCATGCCACATGATGCTGCCGTCCTGCCGACGCGGGCCTTGCCAGATCTTGCGGATCACCTCGGCGTCGGCGGCCGTGAACGTCTCCCCGCCGACCTTCGTGCCCACCAGCGCCTGCGGGTCGTAGGCGCAACGAAGCGGGTCGTCAATGACCCCGTCCTTCACGCCGTCATCCGCGTCGCAGGCGGCAATGGCGGCCGCCGTGGCAACGTCGAGCTTCGCCTTCGAGACGAAGTTCGACATCGAGAGCATGACCACCTCGGGCCAGAGGCTCGCGGGCACGAAGCGCTGCCAGTTGATCGCGGGGCAGGCGGAAAGGATGCCATCGTAATCTTCCGGGAAGCGTTGCGCCTCCATCAGGCCCTGACGTCCGCCGGTCGAGCCGCCGACGAAATAGGAATAGCGCGGAGGCTTGCCGTAAAACGCCTGCGTGATCGCCTTGCCCACCACGGTCATCCCGTGGATGCCGAGATAGGCGTTGTCTATGATGCCCTGCCAGTTCTGGCGGCCGTTCGCGTCGAGCGCGAAGCTGCCGCTGCCTCCCTCGTGCCCAGTGTCCGTCGCGCCGGCCGAGAATCCCCGGGCCACCGGGCCGCGCACGCCACCCGGGTTCCCCCCGACGAAGCCGCCGCCGCCCGTGCCTTGAAAGCGCCCGTTCCAGTTCGTCAACGGCAGCCCGACCCAGACCTTGGTGCGATTGGTCGCCGGTGGATGCGTGACGATGGCGGTCACGAGGCAGGTGTTGAGCTTCTCATCCACGAGCACCGACTCGATCGTAGTGTTCGGGAGCGCAAGCTGCTTGAGGGCTTCCGGAGTGCCTGCCGGCGTCAGTCCCGGATACAGCGGCTTCAGCGATGGCTCGGCGGCGGGCGCGGCATTCAGGGCGCTCGCAACCAACAAGACGGAGAGGAGTCGGCGGAAACGAACGCAT
>JAYTIO010000482.1:0-5297 GCA_043731805.1 Pedosphaera sp.
CTCGCGTTCGGATAATCGCGCGTCAGCCCGCGCAGCCAGAGCACGTTGCCGTCGAGGTCGAGGCAGAGCAGGTCGTTCGAGGAGAAGAGGCAGAACAGCCGCTGGCCGTCGCTGCACGGCGTGTTGGCCGCGACGCTCGTCTTGGGATGCGCCATCGTGCGGCCCGTGGCCCAGAACTGCCGCTCCCACAGCTTCGCGCCGTCCTTCGCGCTGAAGCAGAGGACATGGAGTCGGTCCTGCTCCGTGCTGCTGCACGCGGTGACGAAAATCTTGTCGCCCACAATGACCGGGCTGGAGAGGCCACGCCCGGGCAGCGCGATTTTCCAAATGACGCTTTTGGCGTCGAGCTGCACGGGCAGGTTTGCCTCGGGGGAAATGCCCGTGCCGCCGGGGCCGCGAAATTGCAGCCAGTCGGCGGCAATCAGTTGGCCGCACACGGTGGCGAGGCAGACAGCAGTCAGAACGGTTTTCATTACTTGGAGCCTTTCTTCGAATCAGCTTTGGCAGTGGTCGGCCCCTTCGGCGTCGGTGGCCTATCCTTCGCCAGAATCGCCGTGCCGCTGGCGTCGCACACGCGCAACTGAAACTCCCATTCCTTCGTCCAGTCCTTCACGTCCTCGTTCTGGCAAACCTTCACGAGGAGGGTGTTCTTGCCCGCCTTCAGCTCGACCGGCAGCCGATACTGGTCAATGCGCGCGCCGCGATGATACTCGTCGCGCCCGAAGAGCAGCTTGCCGTTGAACCAGACTTTCCACCCGTTCTTGCAGCCCAGCCGCAGCTCCGCCGGTCCCGCCGTCGCTGCGTTGAACTCGGTAAACGCGTAGCCGGTCACGCCCTTGAGGTCGCCGAAGGGCTTGTTGAAATCCACCATCCCGTAGTCGTTCGCTGTGGCCACATCCACCCAGCGCGCCTTCTCCAGCTTACCGTCGTAAATGGCGGCGAGGTTCAACTCCTTCTCCGGCGGATACGCGGTGTCGAAGCCGATGAGCTTGGTGTTGTCGAACGAGCCGATGAGCTTCCAGTGCGTGAGGAAACCGAAGTGCTTCGGCAAGTCCACGGGCTGCTCCAGCTTCCGCAGTTCGCCTGCGACCTTCTTGATTTGCGCCTCGTCGCGCGCGTAGGTCAGTGCGTTGGAAAACTCCTTCGTGGCGGCGGCCGTGTCCTGCGCCGCGAGCGCCTTGTCCGCCGCATCAATGAGCTGCTGCACCGCGTCGCGACGCAGTTCGACGCTCGGGTCGTTGAGGAACGTGGGCAGGAGCTTCTCGCCCGTGGCCGGCGACACGCGGGCAATCAGCTCGTAAGCCAGCCGTCGCGCTCGGGGATTGTGCTTCGTGTCCGCGAGGAACTTCTCCAAGTCGGCCTGCGGCAAAGTGCGCTTCGCCGCCAAGTCGCGGTCCACGATGGCGTCCACGGCGGAGCGCAGATAATTCGCGGCGAGGTCGTTGGCGTCGTCCATCGCCGCGAGCAGCGGGACGAGGGACTTGGCATCGGCCTGCGCGAGGTTCTTCCACGCGGCGGCGGCGGGGGGATTGCCCTTCCCCTCCGCGCCGACCTGGCGGATGGCGGCGAGGTCGGACTTGAAGTCGGCCTGCGCGGTAGCAGCGGCCAGCGTGGTGCCGAGGAGAATCAAACCCAGTGGCTTCATGGCGCAGGAGGTTAGCGGAGCCGCTGCCGGTGACAACGGGCAAGTGCGGTGGCGGCAGTCCGCGCTGGAGGCGCGAATAACGGTAGCCGGTGGGAAGCCGACCGGCGCACCCACCGGATACGATACGGCGGCGAGTCGCGCCCCGAGAGGGGCGCATGAAACCCCGCTACGCAAAACCGCTCACGCGCCCCTTCAGGGCGCGGACTAATGCCTTCGCTGACCGGTGGGTGCGCTGCTCCCGTTGGTCACAGCTTCCCACCGGCTACCTTCATTTGCCCCTCTGGGGCAGCAGCGGGACGCCTGCCGCCACTTCACTTCGGCACTTGGTTCAGCGTGTAAAAGAACGTGTCGTGGCGGAGTGGCTGGCCGGTGGCGCTCCGCACTCCGGCCGCGCGGACGCTCGTCACGAAGCCGGGGCGCAGGCCGGACACCTTGAGCCGCGCGCTCAGACCATCGGCGGCGATGGTCACGGCGGACACCTTCAGCGCAGAGGCTTTGTTCGCCGCGCCGTCGAAGTCGTGTTCCGCGCCAAGGCCGACTTCGTGACGGTAGTTGAACTGGCTGACCTCGTAGCTCGTTGGCTTCGCCGCGCTCGCTGCCTCCACGGGCTGCGTGAAGGCCAGCTCGAAACCATCGGCCAGCGCCTTCACCGACTTCACCTCGAATGCGATGAGGCCGGGAGGGCTAATGCGAGCAAGTCCAGCGGCTCCACCCAACCAGAGCTGGCCGTCAGCCGCGAACGCGAGGCGCGTGTAGCCGCCGAGGTGAGGAGGCGGATTCGGGGTGGTCGTGGCCGTCCGCCTCCTGACCTCGACGGCTACCTCGAGGAACGGCCACGCCGCGCCCTGCCACTCACCGTTCACTTGCTCCAGGCTCACGCGGAGCAAACTGCCTTCGCCATCGGCCACGAGCAGTTGTCCGGCGAACGCCCCCCAGCTCTCCGGCGCGACGGCGAAGCCCGCCACTTGCTTCGCCAGCCGCGACGGAAACCACACGGCGGGCGCGGGGAATTCAGGCGGCTCCTTGAAATGCTCCTGCGGCGCGGGCTGCGTGGCGGGGTGGCCTTGGAACTTGGATTCCTGCACATGAACCAGCTTCGCCGCTGGCACCCACGGCCCCGCGTTGTCGGTCACGAAAATTTCGCCGCCCAGCGTCCCGCCGCCGCCGGGCGCGCGGAAGCCGCTGGCCCAGCCCTCGAAGTCTTTCCCCCCGCGGCTGAAACGCGCATCCCAACCACGGAACGGCACTTCCCAGCGTGTGCCGCGCCCGTCGAGGAAGACGTGGAACCGGCCTTCCTTATCCGCCACCGGGCCGACCGCAAACTGCCGGTAGTTACCATTGAAACCCCACGTCTGCGTCACGCACTCGAAGTAGTCCGCCGCGCCATCGCCGTCCGTGTCACGCAGGCGCGTCAGCTCGCACTTCTGCGCGACGAAGATTTCGCCGCTGAACACGCGCAGCCCCGCCGGCTCCATCAGCCCGCTTGCGAAGCGTCCCCACACCGGCGCGTTCGTCGGGCTCGCCAGTTGCGACACGATGAAGACTTCGCCCAGCGCAGTGCAGAGCGCGAGGTCGCCATTCGGCAGGAAGTCGAGGCCGGTGACTGGGGCAGGATGGGGAATGGGAGATAGGAGATAGGAGATGGGGAAGGCGGCGGCGCGCACGACGGGCGAAGGTGAGTTCGTGGGCACGGCGAAGAGCGCGGCCTTGTTCGTCGGTGCGGCGGCGGGCGGCTCGGACACGCGCATCAGCTCCGGCGGGCCGACGCGCGCGGGGATGAGCTTCGGCAACAACCGCTCGGCCTCGGCCTTGTCAGCGCACGCGACGGAGAGGACTTCAAACGAGATTTCCCCGCGATGCGCCGGGATGTGGACGACCGCGTGCGTCTCGTCGCCGGTGACGTGGCGCGGAATGACTTCGCTCTCGCCGTTTTTCTCGCGGTGCAGCTCGATGACGTAATCCGCCTGCGCCGTCGCGGGTTTCCAGCCGAGCAGCGGGCGGCCACGGAACGCGGTGAGGAGCAAATCCTTCTCGCGGAGAATGCCCATCGCGGCGGGGTTCTGGCCGATGGCCGTCATGCGCCCGGCCTCCATGTGCGCGGTGAACTCCAGGTCCATGTAACTCGCCGACAGCTCGAAGCGCCGCACCACGACTGGCACGCCGTCCACGAATTGCACTGACGGCGACTCATGCACTCGCACGACCTCCTCGGCGTCGAGCGGCAGCTCATACATCAGCGTCGTGACGCCGCCGCGCGTGCTGACGCCGAGGAAGCGCGGCTTCGACGGGAAGTCGGTGAGGATGTTGCGCGCGGGCTTCCCGCCGGCCCACGGAAAGAGCGGCGGGTTGGTGAAGATGAACTCGCCGGTGAAGTCCGCGAGGAAGCGGCCCGCCGCGCCGTCGTAGGGCGCGCCGTGCAAGTTCAGCGCCGGCCCGCGCCAAGCCGTGTGCGTGCGCAGTGTCTCGGTGTCAAAGGCGAGGTGGATATTCGTCGCGAGCGGGATGACCACGCTGCGCGCGGCCACGGACATGGGCGCGCGGCGGAACGGCTGGTCAGCGGGGTCGCGGAAGGTTTGGGAGGAGGCGGTGGAGGCGAGGAGGAAGAGGAGGACCCAAAGATTTGGGAAAGACAAAGATGGGGAAAGGGTCGTGGCGATGCCGCGGCAGCGTCTTGGAGTGCGGCAGTCCTCTGCCGCTTTCGGACGCGTCGGAAAAGCGCCAGAGGGCTGGCGCAGTCCAAGACCTGGCGGGTGCCGTTGCCCCCATTCCGCGTTCCGCATTCGGCATTCCGCACTCACTTCACTTCCCACTTCTCGCCGAAGAAGTCGGCGACGACGACGCCTTTGCCGAGGACGCGCTCGGCCAGCGGGACGCTGAGGTCGAGGATGGCCCAGTCGGGGAGCTTGGGGGTTTGCTGCGAGTTCGAGGCTCCGGCGTATTGGGGGAAGGTGAAGCCGCTGTTGATGACCACGTAGCGCGACGGGTTCAGCGGGTTCGGGAAGATGAACGCGGGCGCGTGCTTGGTGGCGTCGTAGCTCTTGCCGCCGACTTTGATTTCCTTGCCGTTCCACTGGATGGGCAGCTTGTCGGCGATGCGGGCGAGGAGCTTGTTCGACGACGGGTCGCCCCAGAGGACGAGGTTGCTGTTCGCAATGTCGGCGTCGGTGATGGCGGAGTCATCCTTCACGCGGGCTTCGCCGCGGAAGTAGCGCCGCCAATGGAACGCAGCCTCGGCCAGCTCGGTCTTCGCCCACTGCCCGACGGCGGCGTTCAACGGCTGGCCGGTGGGCCGCACCATTACGAACGAGTCCATGAAGGCGTCGTCAATGGGGCCTTGGAGGTTGTGAGTCTTCGCAAGTGGCTCCGTGACAAGTGTCGGTTTCCAGGCTTCCTGCCAATTACCCGGCCCATTTTTCACGAACCGGTTCGGAATAAATCCACCGGCGGACTTGTGCGGAGAATCACCGTCAATGATGACGCTCGAAGGTTTTATATTATGGAGCGAAAGTCCTGCGACATTCTTTGTCGTGACCTTGACTCGGTTGCCCGAAATCAATTCCGCCTCCACGCGCGCTGGTTCCCAGTGATTCTCCATCGCATCAATCGTGACCCAATGCGCTGAGTTGAACTTGAGCGAATGTGTGACGAGCGT
>JAYTIO010000483.1:0-5172 GCA_043731805.1 Pedosphaera sp.
CGCCGTGATTCGACACCAGAATTCCCGCGACACCGGATTTCGCGGCGATCGCGGCACCATCGCCGGACTCGTCGGCGCGGACGGCGCGGCGGACGGCGCGAACGGGCTCGCGCGCTTCTTCAACCCCTATGGCCTCGCCATCGCCGCGCGCGGCCAGCTTGTCGTCGCGGACACATACAACCAGACCGTGCGGGAGCTATTGGCACCCTTCACAGTCGGCGTCAGTCCGAGCGGGAACGCGCGAGTCATCTCGTGGGAGTCGGTCGTGGGCCGGAGCTATCAAGTGCAGTTCAAGGACGGAGTGAGCGCTGCCTGGCAGAACCTCGCACCCACCGTCACCGCCACTGCGCTAACCGGCTCGCAGACAGATTCCTCCCCCACCACCAACCCGCGCTTCTACCGCATCCTGCGCGCCGACTGACCAGCCGGTGAAACGCTTTGCCTCCTTCTCGCTCGTCGTCTTACCTTCACCGGACTTGAAACTATGAAAGTCAACCTCGCCTACGGCCAAGGCCACTTGCCGGTCGAATTCCCCGACGCCCGCACCACCGTCATCGAGCCGGCGCACAATCCCGCGCTCGCCGACGAGAAGGCCGCGCTGCTCGCCGCCCTGGACAATCCCATCGGCGCGAAACCCTTGCGCGACTGGCTCACGCCCGGCGCGAAGGTTTGCGTCAACTTCACCGACATCACCCGCGCAACGCCGAACCACCGCATCATCCCGTGGGTGTTGGAATACCTTGCGAAGCACGGCGTCGCCCGCGACCAGATCACCCTGCTCAACCAGACAGGCACGCACCGCCCGAACACAAAGGCCGAGCTGGAGAAGATGCTCACGCCCGAGGTCGTGGCGAACTACCGCGTCATCAACCACGAGTGCGAGCATGACGCGGACATGGTGCAGTTCGGCACCACGCGCACGGGGGCGCCCGCGCTCCTCAACCGCCATTGCGCCCACGCGGACGTGCGCATCATCACCGGGTTCATCGAGCCGCACTTCTTCGCCGGCTTCAGCGGCGGGCCGAAGGGCATTGCGCCCGGCGTCGCGGGTCTGGCCACGGTCATGAGCAACCACGGCGCGCACAACATCGGCGACCCGCGCGCGGCCTTCGGCATCACGGACGGCAATCCGCTGTGGGAGGAACTGCTCGACATCGCGTTGCGCGTCGGCCCGAGCTTCCTGCTCAACGTCACGCTCAACGAGACCAAGCAAATCACCAATGTCTTCGCCGGCGACATGCTGGCTGCGCACAAGACGGGTTACGAATACGTCCGCAAGTCCGCGATGCAGCGGGTGAAGGAGGCGTTCGACATCGTGGTGACGACGAACAGCGGCTACCCGCTGGACATGAATCTCTATCAGGGCGTGAAGGGCATGAGCGCCGCCGCGCGCATCGTGCGACCCGGCGGACTCATCATCCTCGCGTGCGAATGCAGCGAGGGCGTCCCGGCCAACAGCCCGCTGGACAAGCTCCTGCGTAGCGCGGCCAGCTCCGAAGAAATCCTCGCGATGCTCGCGACGCCCGGCTTCGTGAAACCCGAGCAGTGGCAGGCGCAAATCCAAGCGCTCATCCAGCGCAAGGCGGAGGTGCTGGTTTACAGCAAGCTCTCGGATGAAGTGCTATCGTCTGCGCACCTGAAGCCGTGCCGTGACATCGGGGCGGAAGTCGCCGCGCGACTGGCGTCGCTCGGACCTGAGGCGCGCGTGGCTGTGCTGCCGCAGGGGCCGCTGACGATTCCGTATCTGGCGTAGTGAAACCAACCACCTCTTCTCCCGCTCCATTCATCGGATGAGGGGCGAGGGTTGGGGTGAGTGGTTACGTGCGTCGGCGTTGGTAGCCCCACCCCTCATCCGGCCTTCGGCGACCTTCTCCTCTCCCCCCGATGGGGAGAGAGGGGACTTACCAAAGGGGTTCGCTGCGACCTACTTCTTCACCAGCCAGACATTCCGGTAAAACACCGGGTTGCCGTGGCCTTGGAGTTGGATGGCACCGCCGGTCGGGTCTTCCTTTTTGCCGCCGCCGGTGGGGCCGGTGATTTCCACGTTGTCGTGGATGAGCACGTTGTTGTGCTTCACGGTGAGGACGGCGTTCTTGGTCTTCTTGCCTTCGCCATCGAACTTCGCGGCGGTGAAATCAATGTCGTAGGACTGCCACACGAGCGGCGGGAAACACATGTTCAAGTCCGGCTTGGTCTTCGAGTAGATGCCGCCGCACTCGTTGTTCTCGCCCTTGAGACCGAAGCTATCCAGCACCTGCACCTCGTAGCGGTCCTGCATGTAAACGCCGCTGTTGGCACGGTCCTGGCCGCGACCGAGCGGCTTGAAGGGCAGGATGAACTCGACATGCAACGTGTAGTTCTGGAAGTCCGCCTGCTTGGTCTTGCTGCCGGAGGCGAGGAGCTTGCGGCCCAACTCATCGAAGTGCCCGCCCGCAAAGGCATCGCAATTCGAGCCGTCGAAGAGCACCACGGCTCCGGCCGGGGCCTTCGCGCCGAGCGTGGGGCTTTGGCGGAGCACACGCTTCATTGCGAACTTCCCGCGTCCACCCTCACCGGTGAGCGCGTCCTTCGTGAGCGACGCCTTCCAAGCTTCCTTCTCGAAGGCGACCTGCGCGCCCTCACGCTTCGCCTCGATTTCAATCTTCGGCGACTTGTCCCAGCCCGCGCCGGGCAGGCCGCCGTTGTGGAAAACCACGCGGAAGGTGTCGTTGCCCAGCGCGATGACTTGGGCCCCGAGCTTGTCGCCGGCGAACTCGCCTTGAAGGTCGAAGTCAGGACCAGCGGCGCGGGCTTCAGCTTCAGTGAGGTAAGTGCCGGGCTTGGGCTTGGCGTCGGCGGCGAAGCCGAGCGAGGCGGCGGTGAGGAGGGCGGTGAGGAAGAACGGGAGTTTCATGGGCTGGGTTTTATAAAAGGAAAGCGCGGGCAAGGCTGCCCGCGCTCCTAGTTGAGGGTTAAAAGTTACTTCGCGGCGAGGGCAGTCTCGATGGCCTTCACGACCTCAGGCGCATCCGGCGCGGTGCGCGGCTCGAAGCGGGCAATCACCTTGCCGTCGCGGCCCACAAGGAACTTGCCGAAGTTCCAGCCGATGTCCTTGCCGCCCTCGCCGATGAGCGTCGTGTAGAGGGGGTGACGGTTCGCCCCGTTGACCTCCAGCTTGTCGAACATCGGGAAGGTCACGTTGAACTTCGAGGTGCAGAACTTGAGGATGTCTTCGTTGGTGCCCGGCTCCTGACCACCGAATTGGTTGCACGGAAAGCCGGCGATGACGAGCCCTTGGGCCTTGTGTTTCTGGTAGGTGGCTTCGAGCGCGTCGTATTGCTTGGTGAGGCCGCACTTGGAGGCGACGTTGACGACGAGGATGACCTTGCCGGAGAAAGCCTTGAGCGAGGTGTCCTTACCTTTGATGTCCTTGACGGGCACGTCATAGACGGACGCGGCGGTGAGTGCGGAGGCGGTGAGCATGAGCGTGGCGAGGAGGGCGGTGAGTTTCATTTGCGAGTGTGTTGGTTCAACGAACGAGTTACCGACGGGCCACTGGGGAACGGGATTCAGCGGAGGATTGGCCACCAAGCAGAATCAGGATTTGGGTGCCGCCGCGTTTTCACCTGCGGGGTCGCTTTGTGGCAAAACCCTTTGCGTGACTTGGCCTTGTGGAACCGATTTCTTGATTGCTTTCGCCGACGCGAAAAACAAACCATTCCCCTCATGGCCAGCGCAAACATCAAGTCCCTCCAACTGAAAGCTCAACAGGGCGACGCACACGCGCAATACCAACTCGGCCACCTCTACACACGCGGCGAAGGCGTGCCGCTGGACTACTCGCTCGCCGCCGACTACCTCGAGAAGGCCACCCGGCGCGGGCACGCGGACGCGCAGTTCCTCCTGGGCGCGCTTTACCAGCAGGGCAAGGGCGTCGCCGCCGACTACGAGAAGGCCGTCGGGCTGTATCGCAAGGCCGCTGAACAAGGCCACACGCTCGCGCAGTTCAACCTCGCCTACTGCTACGAAATCGGTGAGGGCGTGGAGAAGAACGCCGACGAGGCGCTCATCTGGTATCGCAAGGCCGCTGACTCCGGCGACGACGACGCGCGCCAGGCCATTATCGAACTGGAGAAGACGATGCCCAAAGCCGCGCGTGGCGGGCCAAGCCCCTTCACGCAAGCGCCCCGCGATGCAGAACCGGAAGCCGTGCTGGTCACCGCGCCGCCTGTGCAACGCGCAGAACCCGCGCCGATGCCCGCGCCGGTGCGCCTCTCGGAACCCGCCGCGCCGGTGGCCTTTTCGCTGCCGCCCCAGGAGTCGGCTCCGCTCCCCGCGCCGACCTTTGCGGCCAGCACTTCCCCCGCCTCGGATGACCCGCAGGCCAAGATGGTCGCGTCCGCTGAGGCGGGCGATGCCAACGCGCAGTTCGACCTCGGCATCGCCTACGTCAACGGCATCATGGGCCAGCCCAACTACGAGACGGCGGTGAAGTGGATTCGCCGCGCGGCCGAGCAGGGGTTGCCCGAGGCGCAGTTCGCGCTGGGTGCCCACTACCATCGCGGCGAGGGCGTGATGCAGGATTATACGAAGGCGGTCGAGTGGTATCGCCAGGCCGCGCTCCAGGGCAACGCCGCCGCGCAGTTCAACCTCGGCTACTGCTACGAAATCGGCGAAGGCGTGCCGAAGAACCGCGACGAGGCCGTGGCTTGGTATCGTCGCGCTGCGGCGCAGGGCGACCCCGAGGCGAAGGCCGCGCTGCAGGACTTGACCAAGGGCGAGGCGGACCCCGAAGCGGAAACCGTCGTCGCTGCTGCTCCCGCCCCGACGCCCGAGCCGGAACCCGCGCCAGCCGTCGAGGCCGCGCCGGTGGAAGAGCTGAAGTCCATCGAGGTGGAGGTCGTCGCCGAAGCGCCCGATCCGGAACCTGAGCCAGCCCCGGTCCCGGAGCCGGTGGCCGTGGTTCCCGAACCCGCCGCCGCGCCGACCCCGATGCCTTCCCCAGTCTTTGCCCTGCCGACGCCGACCAACCCCGGCACGTCGTTCGTCACTCAACCGCAGTTCGCCCCGGCCCCGCAGCCGATGCCCGCGCCGCTCTTCACCGAGGCGACGTTCGTCCCCCCGCAACCCGTCACCGCGCCGGAGCAATTCATCGCGCCTGCGTTCGAGGAGACCGAGTCGCTCATGGGCGTG
>JAYTIO010000484.1:0-6479 GCA_043731805.1 Pedosphaera sp.
GCGCCAGCCGCGCAGTCGCTCGACCAAGGCGGCAAGGTGGAAGTCCCCGTGAAGCTCGCCCGGCTCTATGACTTCAAGGACCCCGTGGACGTGAACCTCATCGTGCCCGCCAGCGCGAAAGGCATCTCCGCCGCCAAGCTCACCATCCCGGCCGGCAGCACGGACGCGAAGCTGTCGCTGGAAACCAAGCCCGATGCCACGCCCGGCGAACACAAGCTCACGCTCCAAGCCGAACTCAAGCTCAACGGCCAGACCATCAAGGTGGACCAGGCGCTGGTGCTGAAAGTCGCCGCCGTCGAGAAGCCCAAGGCGAAGTAGCGCTCGTAGTCCCGCTGGCCCGCCCACTTTCCCGCATTCCCACCTGCCCACACATCTCCAATGAAACCCATCCCATTCGTCCTCACCCTCACCCTTGCCCTCGTCACCACCGTCCCCGCCGCGCCGGGCGACTGGCCCACGTGGCGCGGACCGAAGCGCGACGGCATCTCCACCGAGACCGGCCTGCTGAAAACCTGGCCGAAGGAAGGCCCGCCGCTCGCGTGGAAGGCCACCGGCCTCGGCACCGGCTACTCCGCCGTGTCCGTCGCCGACGGGCGTGTCATCACGATGGGCGACGGCCCGGACGGCGCGCGCGTGCTGGCCTTCGACCTGAAGGGCAAGGAACTCTGGCAGTCCGAGACCATCGGCAAGCCCGGTGGTAATTACCCCGGCACCCGCTGCACCCCGGCGATTGACGGCGGCCTGGTCTATGCCCTCGGCCAATTCGGCGACTTCGTTTGTCTCGACGCGAAGACCGGCAAGGTGCAATGGACCAAGAGCCTTCAGAAAGATTTCGGCGGCGGCTTCGCAGGCTGGAACTACACCGAAAGCCCGCTCGTGGATGGCAACAAAGTGCTCCTCACCCCCGGCGGCAAACAAGGCGCGATGGTCGCCCTCGACAAGAAAACCGGCGCACTCCTCTGGCAGAGCAAGCAGTGGACGGACAGCGCGGCCTACTCGTCCATCGTCCCCTCGGACTTCGGCGGCAAGCGGCACTACGTGCAGTTCACCGAGTCGAGCGTCGCCGGCATCGAGGCCACGACCGGCAACCTCCTCTGGCGCGCGCCCCGCAAAGGCGCGACCGCCAGCATCCCCACCCCCGTGCTCAACGGCGACTTAGTCTTCGTCACCTCCGGCTACGGCGTCGGCTGCAATCTCTTCAAGCTCAAGCCCGACAGCAGCGGCATCAGCACCGAGGAGGTTTACGCGAACAAGAACTTCGTGAACCACCACGGCGGCGTCATCCTCTTGGGCAAGCACCTCTACGGTCACTCCGACAGCGGCGGTTGGACGTGCATGGAGATGAGCACTGGCGAAGTCGCGTGGAAGAACGGCGGCGTGGGCAAGGGTGCCATCGCTTACGCCGATGGCCATCTCTACTGCCGCAGCGAAGGCGGCAAAGGCAACGTCGCGCTCGTCGAGGCTAGGCCCACCGGCTACAAGGAAACAGGCCGCTTCGAGCAGCCCGACCGCAGCGGCAAGAACAGTTGGGCGCACCCCGTCATCGCTGGCGGCAAGCTCTACCTCCGCGACATGGACGTGCTCCTCTGCTACGACGTGAAAGCTACGAAGTGAGGAGTTTTATAAGGAGAGCAGGAAGACAGGAGCGAGCCACGCGCGGCCTTCGTCTCGACGGCATGTCTTTTCCTGCCTTCCTCGCTTGAAGTAACCGCCCCCGACCCCAGTCCGCTTCCCGTGCCCAATCACGAAGCCTCCCCCGCCCCGCTCGCGGCGAACCGCTTCTCCCGCCGCAGCCTCCTGCGCGGCGTCGGGGCCTCCCTGTTCCCCCTCTGCGCCGGCTTCTCCCATGCCGCCGGCATGGGACCGCTCCGCACGGGCAAGGCCAAGTCCGTCATCCTCATCTTCAACGGCGGGGCCCCCAGTCACCTCGACCTCTGGGACCCCAAGCCCGATGCCGCTGACGACATCCGCGGCCCTTTCCGGCCCATTCGCACCAACGTCCCCGGCATCCACATCTCCGAGCTGCTCCCGCGCATGGCCCAGCGCATGGACAAGGTCGCCCTCATCCGCTCCGTCCATCACGGCCACAGCAGCCACAACGGCGGCATGCACTGGGCCACCGTCGGTCGCCCCTACGCGGTGGACAGCACGCTCATCACGCCCAGCCGCACCGACACTCCCTGCTTCGGCACCCTCATCGGCTGGCTCGCGCAGCGTGACGGTTTTAGTAGCGGCGTCCCGCCCTACGTCATCACGCCCTTCCCGCACTGCGACAGCAAAGTCTATATCACCCCCGGCCAATACGGCGGCTGCCTCGGCGCGCGCTTTGACCCCTACGTCCTGGACGACGACCCCAACGCCGACGCCTTCAAGGTCCGCAACCTCGCCCTCGACGACAGCCTCAGCCCCGCGCGCTTTCAGGAACGCCTCGGTCTCCTTCAGGAACTAACCCTCACCGCGCCCAAGCTTGCCTCGCCCAACGTCGCTGAGATGGATGTCTTCAACCAACAAGCCGTCACCCTCCTGCGCTCCGGCAAGGCCGCCGACGCCTTCGACCTCAGCAAGGAACCCGCTGCCGTGCGCGAACGCTACGGGCGCCACAGTTGGGGCCAATCCCATCTCCTAGCCCGCCGCCTCGTCGAGGCTGGCACGCGCTTCGTCTCCACCGTCAACGGCCCCAGCATCACCTGGGACACGCACAAGGATAACTTCAACACCCTCAAGAACCGCCTCGTCCCGCCCATGGAGCAAGCCTACGCCGCCCTCCTCGACGACCTCGAAGAACGCGGCCTGCTCGACACCACCCTCGTCGTCTGGATGGGCGAGTTCGGGCGCACGCCCAAGATTAACGCGGACAGCGGGCGCGACCACTGGCCTGGCTGCTACAGCGTCCTCCTCGCGGGCGGCGGCATCCGGGGTGGGCAACTCGTCGGCGCCTCCGATGCCATCGGTGCCCACCCGAAGGAACGCCCCGTCAGCCCCGCTGACATCCATGCCACCGTCTTCGCAGCCCTCGGCTACGACGCCGCCAACACCCATTTCCTCGCCTCCGACGGCCGCCCCACCCCCGTCTGCGAAGGCACGCCCCTCAGCGAACTACTCTGACCGGCAGGGCGAGGCTCCTGCCGAGCCGGCTCGCCAGTGGACGTAACCATACACTGCCCCGGCGCGCGGACGGTCCTCCTCCGCAGCGGAAATGCGCGGACTGAAAGATTTCGCCTTCGAACGTCTATCGGCCCGCTCCGAACGCCACCAAGATGGACTTGCCCTCCGTCAGCCAACCCGGCCTGCGCGGTCCCGGTGCTGGCATGGGCGTCGTTGCCGGCAGTGAAGCTGGTGGTAAGGGACGAGCCGATGGAGGGCGTGGCTGAAGAGCAGGTGAGGCCGAATGTGCTGGCCACCGAGGTCGCCGCCTCCGCATACGTGAGGGCCATTGCGACCAACGAGAGCCGCCTGAAAAGTTCGCGGGATCGCCTTGCGTGGCAGGTGTTCCAGCCAAAAGCACACGTCCATCAATACGACACAACTCCAGGCAATGCCCGGACGCTGGGGCCGGACTAAGTGGCGGCGGGCGGGGCCAGGACGGCCTTGTTCTTGATGAGGAACTGCTCGAGCACGCCCTTGTTGGCCAAGGACACGGAGGCGCGCGGCGCGGCTCCCCGGTAGTGCTTGTAGTGGACCAGCGTCTTGCCGATCAGGCCGATGCGGAGGTTGGAGTCGCCCATCTCCCAGACCTGACCGGTCTCAAAGGTAATCGCGGCAGGGCGGGGCTTGGGCGCTTTGGGGACTTTGAGCGCTTTGGGAACTTTCTGAGGAGTAAGCTTGGCTGGCATGGGACGGTGACCGTAACAGGCCGCAGGGATCAACCAAAGTAGATTCGTCACAATTCGAGTCACTCGTAGCGCAGCGACTCGACGGGGTCGAGGTTCGCCGCCTTGATGGCGGGGTAGGTGCCGAAGACGATGCCCACGACCGAGCAGATGGCCAGGCCGATGATGGCCCAGTCCAACGGGAAGACGGGGGGGAGCTTCAGGAAATGCGCGCCGAGGTTCCCGCCCGCCACGCCCAGCACCACGCCGAGGACCCCGCCCACTTCGCAGATGACGACGGCTTCCATGATGAACTGCGTGAGGATGTTTCGCTTCTTCGCGCCCACCGCGCGCCGGATGCCGATCTCGCGCGTCCGCTCGGTCACGGAGACGAGCATGATGTTCATGATGCCGATGCCAGCGGCCAGCAGGGAGATGCTGCTGACCACCGCCACGCCCGCGCGGATGGCCAGCGTCAGGTCGCGGAACTGCGCGATGAGGGAGTCGTTCGAGGCGATTTCAAAGTCGTCGGCCTCCCCCGGCGGCACCTTGCGCACCTTGCGCAATACTCCGCGCACCTGCTCCATCGTGTCGGCCATCTCCGCCTGGCTGTGGGCCTGGACGTAGAGGGAAAGGCTCCGCCACTGCGCGCCGCCGAACCGGCTCAAGCCCGTCGTGATGGGGATGAGAATGAAGTTGTCCTGCGGTTGTCCGCCGAGGCCGCCCTTCGGCTCCAGGTAGCCGATGATCTGGTAGTTCACGCCCATGAACTTCACGCGCTCGCCCAACGCCGAGCCTTGGGGGAAGAGCTTCTTCATCACCGTGTTGCCGAGCACGCAGACGTTGCGGGAGCTGTCGAGGTCCCCGGGCAGGAGCGCGCGGCCGGCCTCGACGAGCCAGTTGCGCGCGAGGAAGGACTCAGGCGTCACGCCATTGATGAGCACGTCGGGGTTCGTCTTCTCGAAGCGCGAGGTCACTTCCCCCATCAGGAACCCGGTCTCCGCCGCGACACTGCGGGCGCGCGTGGCTTGGTCGCGGAGGGCATACCAGTGCTGGAAGCTGAGGTGCTTGCGCCGGCGGAACTTCTCCCAGCCCGACGGCCCCTCGAAGTTCAGCGCCGGCATTTTCTCGATAGTAAACGTGTTCGCCCCCAGCCCGCTCAACTCGCTTTCGATGTTCTGCTGGAGGCCACGCATCGTCGTCATGACGAGGATGATGCTGAACACGCCGACGGTGACGCCCACGAGCGTGAGGGCGGAGCGGAGTTTGTGCGCGGCGAGGGCCGCCATCGCCATGACGAAGCTCTCCACGACTTCCGCGCGGAAGACGGCAAAGGCGCTGGGGCGGAGGCGGGGAGCCTTGGTCATGGGTTTAGCCCTAGACAGGGATATGTAAGCTTCCGACCGGGGAAGGAAAGCCTTCGACCGGGGAAGGAAAGCCTTCGACCTGGGAAAGAAATCCTTCGACCGGGGAAGGAAAGCCTTCGACTAAGGCCGGAAACCCGCAGACCAGAGTGTTGAAGTCGTGGACCGGAGCGCTTCGGAGATGGATTCTTGGACTTTTCATTCAGCCCTCAGCGCATCCACCGGGTTCATCCGCGCCGCGCGCCACGCCGGCAGGAAGCCGGCGAGGACGCCCGTCACCACCGACACGAGCAGCGCCAGCCCCACGAGCCGCGCGGACAGCTCGGCAGGCATGAACCGGTCCATGACCAGCGTGATGGGATAGGCGATGGCCAGCCCGATGAGGCCGCCTAACAGGCAAATCAACGCGGCCTCCAACAGGAACTGCGTGAGGATGGTCCGACGCTTCGCCCCGATGGCCTTGCGGATGCCAATCTCCCGCGTCCGCTCGGCGACGGTCACGAACATGATGTTCATGATGCCGATGCCACCAACGAACAGCGACAGCCCCGTGATGAACAGCCCCGCCCCCGTCAGCACCTTGTTCATCCGCTCGAAGGTTTGGATGAACGCGCCTTGCTCATTGATGGCGAAGTCATCGGGTTCGCCCGGGGCGAGGCGGCGGAGCTTGCGCATGATGCCGCGAATCTCCTCGCGCGCCTCGTCCATGTCTTTCAGGTCGCGGACCTTGAGCCGCACGATGACGGCGGGGCGGGAGGAGAGGTCGGAGACAAACTTCGTGATGGGCACGATGACTTGGTTGTCGAGGCTCTCCAGCCCGAGGAATTTGCCGCGCTTCTCCAGCACGCCGATGACTTCCAGGTTGTGGCCTTCCACGCGGATGCGTTTGCCCAGCGGGGATTCGTAGGGGAAGAAGTTCGCCGCGAGGTCGGACCCGATGACGCACACGGGCCGCGCGCCCTCCACCTCGGCGAGGGACAGAAACCGCCCCTCGCTCACCACAAACCCGCCGACCTCCGCCCCGCCCTCGCTGTTGCCGCTGATGGTGACGGCGCTGGCGGAGCGGTTGCCGAAGTGGACGGTGCCCCGGCGCTGGGCGTCCACGGTGGCCGCGCGGGCGAGGGTGGTCTGGCGGATGAGGGCGCGGGCGTCGGCGAGGAGGATGGGGCGGCGGTTGCGCATCTTCCACCACGGCTCGTCGCTCAACCACGCCCACGGCGCGACGAAGAAGACGTCCGTGCCGATGGCGGAGATGCTCTTCAGAAAGGCAGCGTTCAACCCCGCCAAGGCCGTGCCCATCAGCGTG
>JAYTIO010000485.1:0-3100 GCA_043731805.1 Pedosphaera sp.
GTGATGATCTCCGGCTTGTATTCGACCGTCTCACGAAAAATCTCCGGGTCTGGCTTGAACGTGATGAACGTGCCCGACCCCTTCGCCTTCCCGATCACCTCGAGCTTCTTCATCGTGTGCCCGCGCTCGAACTCCATGTGATGCACATTGCCATCGCGCGTCACCTCCACCTCGAACCACTCGCTCACCGCGTTCACGCACTTCGCACCGACGCCGTGGGTGCCGCCGGAAAACTTGTAGCCGCCCTGCCCGTATTTGCCGCCCGAGTGCAACGTCGTCAGCACCAACTCCACGCCCGGCAAGCCGCTGTCCTGGTTGATATCCACCGGGATGCCGCGCCCGTTGTCCCGGATCGAGATCGAACCATCCACATGGATCGTCACCTCGATCAGCGTGCAATGCCCGGCGAGATGTTCATCCACCGAGTTGTCCAGCACCTCGGACACGCAATGATGCAGCGCCCGCTCGTCCGTGCCGCCGATATACATGCCGGGCTTTTTACGGACGGCTTCGAGGCCCTTGAGCTGGCTGAGTTTTGAGGCGTCGTAGGTCTGGGATTCAGCGGACATTGTTCAGTAAAATGGCGTCGCGAGGCAGAGCAAACCCACCGGAAAAGACCGCTTGGAGACGGTGCGTCAACCTGACTTCGAGACGGGCAGGAAACTATCTGAAAAACCCTGCTGCCGACAATGGTTATTTCAGGTGTGGACGCGGCCCCAACCCCATTACTTGCGGGGTGAAGCGACATCGGCTCCAACCGATTGCGGCAGCCGACTCTCAAGCCAACCCAAGGCCCGCCATCCCGCCATCTCTCAGGCCACTCCCCAGGTGGAACCGGTAAGCGCGCTCCAAGTCACCCCGCTCGCCAAGCGATGAACGGCCTGGCCTGCACACGGAGCCGGAGAGAGGGTTGGGGAGAACGAGAGGCCGCTGCGGCCCACGCCTACGCAGCGGGACCATGCACCCGTCGGCATCGTCAGGAAGCTGGCGGGCAAAAAAATGAAAGCTTTCTGCCACCCTCTTGCTGACCAAAGCAGCGGCTCAGTTCGCCGCGAACTTCGCTGCCGCCGGAGCGGCTTCGCCGGATTTCTGCACGCCCCGGCCCACGTTCGCCG
This sequence comes from Pedosphaera sp., assembly GCA_043731805.1. Lineage (GTDB taxonomy): Bacteria > Verrucomicrobiota > Verrucomicrobiia > Limisphaerales > SXTU01 > SXTU01. Next base: position 1,116 of record JAYTIO010000485.1, read on the forward strand.
CGAGGTGCGTGCCGATCTTGAAGAGCGTTTCCTCCTGGCCCTTGGCTCCGATGGCGGCGGCCATTTCCCCGACGGTAAAGGACTGGCCCGGGTGGGCGTTCAGGTGCGCCCCGAGCTTGGCTTGCAGTGAGAGCACCGCGCCCGCCGCCTGCTTGCCGGCCTCGACGCCGGGCTGGTGGTAGGCGTTGATGTTGACCAAGGAGGCGTAAAGCCCCACCGCGCGCTCGAACAGCGCGATGAGCACGCCGATGGTGAACGCGGAAACCTCCTTCACGGTGATGGTGACGGACTCGCGCCCCTTCTCGTGCAAGGCCGCGCGCGTGCCGAGCAGGAAGCCGGTGAGGAAGTCGCCGCTGGTCGTCTTCGGCTCCACCTCGATGCTATCGCCCGCGCGGTCGGTCAGCACCTCGATGAAGGTCACGAAGAAGTTCAGCACGCCCTCGCGGAGCTGCTGCACGTAGGCGTGCTGGTCGGTGGAGCCTTTGTTGCCATAGACGGCGAGGCCCTGGTTCACGACGTTGCCGTCGAGGTCCAGCTCCTTGCCGAGCGACTCCATGAGAAGCTGCTGGAGATACTTGGAAAAGAGTTCGAGCCGGTCCTTGTAGGGCAGCACGACCATGTCCTTCGTGCCGCGTCCGTTGCCGGCGTGAAACCACATCAAGGCAAGCTGCGCCGCCGGGTTCCTCGCCACGTCCGGGATTCGCGTCAAGTCATCGCAAGCCTTCGCGCCCGCGAGCAACTCGCGGATGGCCAGGCCCTGTAACGCGGCGGGGAGTAAGCCCACCACGGACAGCTCGCTCGTGCGCCCGCCGATCCAGTCCCACATCGGGAAGCGCCGCAGCCAGCCGTGCTGCGCGGCGTATTTGTCCAGCTCGCTGCCCACGCCCGTGACGGCGGCGGCGTGCGCCTCGAAGCGCAGCCCGGCGCGTTCGTAAGCCGCCTTCGCCTCCAGCAACCCGTTGCGCGTCTCCTTCGTGCCGCCGGACTTGGAGATCACCACGACGAGCGTGCGGTCCAAATCACCGCCGATGGCTGCGAGCACCTTGTCCATGCCGTCCGGATCGGTGTTGTCGAAGAAGTGAACGGCGAGCTGGTCCGCCGCCGGCTGGCCCAGGGCGTGCGCAACGAATTGCGGCCCGAGCGCCGAGCCGCCGATGCCCACGACGAGCAGCCGCTGGAACGGCCCGCCCGCCCCGCGCACCGCCGAGCCAGCGTGGACCTCCGCCGCGAACGTCTCCACCGCCGTGAGCGTGTCGGTGATTGCCCGCGCCAGTTCCGGTGTCGGCGCGAGTGCGGGATTGCGCAGCCAGTAGTGGCCGACCCTCCGTTGCTCATCGGGGTTCGCGATGGCTCCCCGCTCCAGTTCGGCCATCGCGGCGAAGGCTTTGGCCAGGCGCGGCTGCATCGCGGGGAGGAAGTCATCGCCGAAGTCCATCCGGCTCAAGTCCAGCGCGAGGCCCAGGGTGGGGAACTCGGTGTAATGCGTTTGAAACCGCTGCCAAAGCTGCTCTGGGGTGGCGTTCATGATGACTGGATCCTAACCGGGCGAGCCGGCGGGTTGCAGCAAGGAAATCGCGCGGCGAGGCCAGGCACACGGCGGAAAGTCACGCATTGGTTTTGGGCACGAGGCCGAAGCCCGCATCGCTGGCTAAAAAGAAACAACGCGTGCGATTCCACGCAGCAACCCATTCATGGAATTGAGCAGCCGTTTTTCTAACCCCGATGAAAGCCTTGAAAACAAAGGCGATTTCGTGACTGCGAAACTTTCCCTTCCCGCTGGCACCGCCGTTGCTAAGAGGAAGCGTGCGCTGGTCACGAGCAGTCAACAAACGCGATCCGTCCGGCGGATGCGCGCGGGATTTCGCCAGCACTTACCGCCGCGCCGTCAGAGCGAAAGACACCCAATGAAGAAAATCGAAGCCATCATCAAACCGTTCAAGCTGGAGGAAGTGAAGGACGCCCTGAGCGACATCGGAGTCGAGGGC